>CAYWYT010000020.1:0-17746 GCA_964462665.1 uncultured Woeseiaceae bacterium
TGTCGTAGAGCGGCCAGGCTTCCGTTTCCGCTCGTGCGCTCAGCGATCCAAAAATTTTGCTTACGAGCAATTGCAGCAGAGCTACAGCAATCGCGGCAAGAATCGCAATGCGGACGAAACGCGCCAAATACTGCCATCCCTTCGAGAACACTTTCTTGCGAGAAACGGGTCGGCGCGGGTCCAGGATCTGGATTGAACCGCCGAGCCAAACGAGCTGTAACAGCCAGATGATGAGTGCGCCTGCCGCAAGCAGTGCGACGCCGTCGCCGAGTTCCGCCACAACCAACTTGGTAGACAAGGTCGCGAGCGGTGGTTGTAAGTCCTGGAACCAGGGGCGTGTGCCTATCGTCTCGTTCAGATGCCGAGTTAAGGACACCGTCCCAGGCAAGGTTGCGAGCATATAGAGCAACCAGCGCGAGCCTACGACTCGCCAGGTGCCGGACGTCGGCTTGAGCAATTCCATTACAGCCATGACGCCGCTCCTTCCGCCACCAACTGGTAGACGCCCATCACCCACTGCGACCAGCTCTTCGGTACATCACCTCTTGGCTCTCGCGACAGACCATTGTTGACCGGCACGATATCGAGCCGGATTCGGTAGTCCGGATCGATTACGACCGACTCGAGCGGCGCTTTGCGAACGGCGCGATACTCGCGATAGACCGCTTTGCCATCCCACTCATCCTCGACGACGACACCGTCGGCGAATCGCAACCGCACCGTCACCGGCAACGTGTCCCAGCCGGGGCCTTCGATGCGAGCACTGGATTCGTAAAACGTCATGAAATCCGTCGCATAGTCCTCGTCAGAGTCAGTCTGATGCGGTGCAATCAGTCGCCGCTCAATATTTCCCATGACGCGAACATCTCGCGTATAGCCCGGATCGAGAATTTCCAGCATGACTTCGCCTTTCGGCTCGCGCGCATCGTCACTGAGGCCGAGCAATTTGTCACCATCACGCTCCGGACCAACGTAAGTTACTTCGTCGTTGCTACGAACATAGCCACGTGGTGCTTTGTACTCGTTGGCCTTCACCGACACGACCTTAAAGTCGGGCGTCTCCGGGTGCAGGTAGGCCTCTTTCAACATCGCCGCAACCTCTGGGCCGGCTACCTCTTCGGCCACTGCCCAGAAATCTTCGACACGCGGATGGCGAAATGACCACTGTTTTGCGTAGGCAGAAAAAATAGCGTCTACCGTGTCCTGTCCATATAGAAGTGCGGCAGTTTGCATCGTCGTCGCCGGACGATCGTAAAACTGCCGCCCATACGAGTATCCGCGCACCAGGAATGACGGACCTGACCAGACTGCAGGATACTTCTGCGTAACCGGCCGCGCTCGCATGGTCGCTGAATTGACATTGACCGGCCGTCCGAATAAATCTCCGTTACCGGACTCCTCACCCCATCTATCGATCAGGATCTCGGCGCCCCAGTATTCGGTCATGCCTTCATCCATGAACGCATCTTCAAATTCGTTGCTTGCCATCAGGCCCATGAAATACTGATGTGCAAACTCATGCGCGATGACACCTTCATTTACGTGAGTCGTTGCCAGCGCGGTGTCGTCCCAAATGCGGCCGCCAGGTGCACCCGTAAACAACGTTGGATATTCCATGCCCGACGCTCGCAGTCCTGCCATCGGCGGCATGACGACTGACACCGTTTCATAAGGGTACGGCATGACTCGGGTCGACATGACGTCGAGCGACGCAGCCGTCGCTGCTACCCAGCGCGGTATTTGATGGTCGAAGCCCTTCGGCTGGAAGATATGAATATCGACCGTGCCACCAGTCGCCAGCTCGTGCGGCGTAACGACATTAACCATGTCAGCGCCGGTAGTGAATGCGAAATCGATAACGCCGTTTTGTCGATACTCGTGCCAGTCAATGCCTGCCGTCGTTTCCACGAGCTCGCCTTTGCCCGTGGCCGCGATAGCCCAGTCCTGCGGCACGCCTATACGTACCTCATAGTCGGCGAAGTCCGCGAAGAATTCGGTCGCGCCGAAAAACTGGTGACGACTGAAGTCGCCTTCCGGATTGACTCCGGCTATCTTCGGAAACCACTGTGCAACGAAGAAGAAATCATCGTGGCCGCCAGTACGCGCTGCGGCGGCCGGCAAGCGACCATCCCAGACAATCTGTAGCGTCACTGTATCGCCCGGTGCCAGAGGCTCTGCAAGCTCGATTTCAATCAGTGAACGGTCGAGATGATTACCATCGTCAGGAGCAGTTGCTTGCCAGACCAGTTCTTCGTCACCCTGCCGAATTGAGGTCGGCTCGGTCCAGCCCCATGGGTCTGGAAATCGCTCGAGAATAGTTCCTTGCAAGAAACGACTGCCGAGCGTGAAGCGTTGCCACGTTGACGCCTCGTTGCTGAAAGCATTCAAGTAGAGGTGCATCGGCAATGATGCGATTGGTTCGTCCAGCGTATTGGTCCACTCGATAACTTCCGTGCCGTGCAGGTCTCGGGTTTCCGGGTCGAGCTGCACCTCGATCGAGTAGCGGATGCTGGACTCGGGAATTTCCGCAAAGACTTCGGCCGGCGTTGATATCGCGAGTAGTGTTACAACATAGACGAGGCATCGTCTGGTCGAAAGCAGCTCCAATGGATAGATCCTACTCGTCAACGTGGTCGACGCTGACTTGACCCGTGATCCGACGCCAGATATGTGCCCATGACACACCGATAGTCAGGACTGCGGCCAGGAAGAACAGACCTATCCAGGTTGCCGCAGACACGGAATCGGCCGACAGCAGGCCGACGTCGATCAACAGCCAGATTATTGCGCCCAGAACGATACTCGCCAGCACGACACCCAAAGTGTCCAAAGCCCGCCAGGTCGCAATCCAGAAAATCGCCCAACCGGCTAACAACACACCGATGAGTAGCAAGTGTAGCGGCCCGAACGCACTTGCGCCGATGGCCGAGGTAATCCAGTGGTACGCGGAAAAACCGCTGGGGTTGAAGGTCAACAGCACCAATGCCAGTGCCGCTAGAAATCGCAGTCCGAAGCCCACCGCTGAAATCGAGCTTTCTGACTTGTTGTTCTTGTCTGGCATTTACCTACCTGTTCGAGAGCCGTAACCGACCCCATGATACCCCCGGATTTTGGCATTGGCCTTTCTTTTCGAATCTTCACATTTGATTCAGTGCCATTTTGATACGCTGTTTGCTGTTGAAAAACACTACTAATAATCATTGGAGTCACCATGAAGATACGCATTTTCGCGGCCTCGGCCCTGGTCACACTAGTCGCAACGTCGGCCGCTTTCGCCCAGCAAGGCGGACCCATCACTTTTGAGTCTCTGGATGCTGACGGTGACGGTATTGTTACCAAGGAGGAATTTACGGCGAACTTCAAACCGCCTGGCCGTGATGGTCGCCCGCCCCCTGATCCGGAAACAGTATTTGGCCGCGTGGATGCCGACGGCAATGGTGAGATTACCGCCGAAGAGTTTGAGAACCGGCCGCGACGGGGCGGACAAGGACAACCGCCGCCACAGTAAAATCAGCCTGATAGACGCTTTCAGAGCCCCGCTGCGCGTCGCGCGGTGGGGTCTTAGCTGGTATTCTTCAATTTCGAAAAAAAGCGCTAGAACTCAATAAATTCGAAATTCCGGGGAACACCATGGCTGACAGTATTCTCAAGCTCACGGGCATTTTTGCCGCTGCGACATTAGTTACGCTTACCGGCTGCGCACCTGCCGTGAACACCAACGAAGCGGTCGCCGCGGCGCCAGCTGCACCTGCCGCACCGATGTACATTTCCAACAAATTGATCAGCAGGGATTGTGGTGTGGACGCGCCGTCGGACCCACCACCAGGATTCGCAAAAACACCAGGCGGAACCGCTGCGGACATGCCACCGCCGATTGCGGCCTGGCAAGCCGTTGGTGCAGATCGGCCTATCGCCGACACGATCGCCGATAAGGTTTCACCGGGTGTGACTTTGATCGGCCTCGGCTACCGTAAGCCGTTTTACCTGATTAACAATGATAAAGAAGTCATCGCTGAGTTCGCCGGTGACTACTATTCGTTCATGCAGCTGCTGCCGGACGGCAATATTCTCGGCTCGAGCAATATGTACTCCGACACCTTCCGAAAAGGCGGCGGGCACAGCGGCTGTGTTGAAGAATATCGTCCCGACGGCAGTCTCGTTTGGCGCCTCGCGCTGGCCAACGACGAGTACATTCATCACCACGACGTGCAAAAACTCGCGAATGGCAACGTCCTTGCTGTGATCTGGGAGCGAGTGACCACCGATGAGGCCATTGCCCTCGGTCGTAATCCGGAGCACGTCGCAGGGAATGGCGACTTCTGGTTCGATGGCTTTCTGGAGGTCAATCCATTAACCGCCGAGGTTGTATGGGAGTGGAGCGTAAAAAATCACCTGATTCAGGACTTCGATCCGAACATGGCCAATTACGGCGTGGTCGCGGACAATCCCGGAAAACTCGACATCAACAAGATCAATTTCAGTCGCGACGGCAGCGTTGGCCCTGATTGGACCCACGTCAATGCGTTTGACTATAACGAAGAGCTCGATCAGATTATTTTCTCGTCAAACTATCTTTGGGAAGTATTCGTAATTGATCACGGCACCACGCCGAACGAAGCACAAGGCGATGCGGGTGACTTCCTATATCGCTGGGGCAACCCTGCGAATTACGACCGTGGCGAGGAAGGCTCGAACGTTATATACGCACAACATGATGTGCACTGGATTCCGGAAGGCTTGCCGGGCGCCGGCAACATCATGATATTTAACAACGGCTCTGCCCCGGAGCGACCGCATACAACTGTCGTTGAATTTACGCCCGACATGAATGCCGATGGCAGCTACAAGCTCGGCGAGGACGGCGCTTACGGTCCGACCGAGTTGGCGTGGGAGTACGTGCCTAAAGAAGGCGAGGAGTTCTTTTCCTGGTTTATCTCTGGCGCACAGCGTCTGCCGAACGGCAACACTTTGGTTAACCACGGCGCGAATTCCAGAATGCGGGAAGTCACGCCCGAGGGTGACATCGTTTGGGAATACCAATATGACGATGGAGCGGATGGACCGCACATGACCTTCCGTGCTTACCGTTATCCTGCAGATCATCCCGGTGTAATTGCATTGACTGGTGAAAACGCACAATGAGAAGACTCGCTACGCTGATATTTTTTTTCGCCTTCGCAAGTTCTGCGGGCGCTCAGGATTTTCGTGTAACGCTGCTGGGTACGGGCGACCCTATCCCGCGCCCGGATCGTTACGGTCCGGCAACATTGGTACAAGTCGCAGGACAGGAACTCCTGTTCGATGTCGGCCGCGGCGCGGCGACGCGACTTGTGCAGATGGGCGTGAAGTTAAGCGCTCTGGACGCAACATTTCTAACGCACTTTCATCACGATCATTTGATCGGCCTTGATGATGTCTGGATGACCGGTTGGATACCACCACCGTTTGGCAGACGCAGTGTGCCGATGGAAGTCTGGGGCCCGACCGGCACCGCGAATTTACTGAGCAATCTCGAAGAAGCGTTCGAACTCAATACCAGTACCCGGATACCGGACGAGTTACTTCCACCTGAAGGCATTGTCCTTATCGCTCATGAGTTCGACGAAGACGGTGTTGTCTATGAGAAAGACGGTGTGGTCGTCACGGCATTCGCCGTTAATCACGGTGAGCTGATCAAACCATCTTACGGTTATCGCGTCGACTACGACGGTCGCTCGGTTGTTATTTCGGGCGACACGACATTCGATCGCAATCTGATCAAGGCTGCGAAGGGTGCAGATCTGATTATTCATGAGGTCGCGTTGGCCAGCGACGAGTTACTCGCGTCGTCAGAGCAGTTTCAACGCATCGTTGCGCATCACACGACACCCGAAGAAGCCGGCATCGTTTTCGCAGAAGTGAATCCAAAGCTCGCGGTTTACACGCACTTCGTAATCCTGAGCGGCCCGACGATTCCGGAAGCGCCAATGTCGACGTTGATACCGAGAACGCGAACCAACTACGACGGCCCGCTCGTAATCGGCGAAGACCTGATGAGTTTCGATATCGGCAATACGATCAGTATCTCGCAAGCCGCGCGTTAGTCACCGGGCCCGCCTGGTGGCTGGCCTTCCGGCCACACCGCAGTTATCTCGGTTTTAACGTCATTGTCTTGTGCCCATTGATCCCAGAGCGCGGTTAGCTCTGCGAGTTTCTCTGGCTCGTCCTTGCTCAAGTCCAGCATCTCGGTCGGATCATTCGCAAGGTTGAACAGTCGCCAGCTATTCCAATGCGGCTGCGGCTCATCGTCCCACCAGATGTTGACCGGATATTGTTCCCACACAGCTTTCCAGTCACCCAGTCGTAGTGCACGTTGCCCGTGCAATTCAAACGCAATTGGAGTGTCCGGCGAATGTATTAGCTCTGAGCTTCCTTCAAGCACCGGCAGGAATGACGTGCCATCCATCGGTAACACTTCTCTACCTCTGACGAGGGCAGGATCGTATTCTGCGTTCGCCAAATCGAGGAACGTCGGCATTACGTCCATCACATTCAGGTACTGGGATTGCATACTGCGAGCAGCGATTTTCTGCGGAAAGTAGGCAAACGAAGTTACCCGCGTGCCACCTTCGGAAAAGAATCCCTTGAAGCGACGGTATGGCGCTGTTGCAGCCTGCGCCCAACCGGGGCCGAGAAAAGTCCATGAGGTTGCATTGCCCAGATTCTCGTAGCTGTTGTCGAAGTAGTTTGCACTGGCAATACGATTCGAGAATGTTGGACTCCTGTCTTCGCGATCCGACTCAGCACCGTTATCCGACATGAAGAAGATAAGCGTATTGTCGAGCTCACCTTGCTCATCAAGAAAACTCACCAACCGGCCGATGTTATCGTCCATGTTTTGCATCATGCCCGCGAAAATTTCCATCTTGCGCGCCTGATAGCGCTGCTCTTCCTCACTCAAATCCGCCCAGGGCTCACCAACCGGTTCAAATTGCTCCGCATCGACATCCGGCACCACACCAAGCTCACTGGCGCGCGCCGCTCTTCGCAGCCGCAGCTCGTCATAGCCTTCGTCGTACTTACCAGCATTTTTGTCGAGGTACTCTTTGGGAACCTGCAACGGCCAATGTGGAGAAGTTAACGCGAGGTAGCCGAAGAATGGTTTGTCGTCATCGATATTCGAAGCAATGTTGTCGATTAATTTTTCCGTGAAAGTGTTGGTCGAATAAAAATTCTCCGGCAATTTATCAATTATCTTGCCGTCCTCTCTATACGTAAGGGGAATATGAGATCGCATCTCCATGTGGCTCGCCGAACCGATGATCAGAGCAAAGCTGCGTTCAAAACCACGAGCTCTTGGTGTTTGATCTTCCCCGCCTCCGAGGTGCCATTTGCCGGCCATGTAGGTGTGGTAGCCCGCATCGCCGAGACGCTCCGGCAATGTTGCAACACGTTCGTGCAGGTAACGTTCGTACCCCCAGCGCTCGCCGTAGTCACCTTCAATCATTCGTTCCGGAAACATCGAGCCCATACCGGCTTTGTGGTTATCCGATCCCGACATCAATATGGATCGCGTTGGTGCGCACTGTGGTGAGGAGTGGAAGTTAGTGAGGCGCACGCCGCCCATCGCGAGCTCATCAATATTTGGTGTCGCGATCTCGCTACCAAAGGCGCCGATATCCGTATAACCCATGTCATCGACGACGATAAGCAGGATGTTAGGCTGTTTCTCGACAACCGCCTCGGTAACGGCTTGCTCTGGCTGACAGCCCAGCAAAAACAAGCTAAAAGCCTGTAAAATAAGTAGAATTCGTACAGAGATAGATGTTTTCATACGCTAATAGTATCGTAATTCTCCGCACTCCTATAACAATATCGATAATTTACGCATGCACATACTCCTAGGCGTCATCGCCTGTTTTGTTCTCTCCGGGTTCGCCGCCCTGCTGTATCAAACAGCCTGGATGCGGCAGTTCTCGCTGGTATTTGGCACATCGGAGCTCGCCATTGCGGCCGTACTGGCGGCCTATATGGGCGGCCTGGCTCTGGGCGCTGCGATCGCGGCTCGCTATGTGCACCGCATCCGTCGGCCGATCCTGTTTTATGGCCTGTTAGAAGGCGGTATCGCCATTTCGGCACTTGCCGTGCCCTGGCTGCTTTCGCTTCTGAACGCCGTTTACATAGGGATATTCGGCGGCCAACCGGAACCAGTCGATGCCAGCGGGCTCGGACAATCGTTCTTTTATATGGGGTCTGCCTTCATCGTACTTGCGATCCCGACCAGCTTCATGGGCGCGACTTTACCGCTACTCACAAAGTACGTGGTGCAAAGTGATGAGCAGGTCGGTCCCAGAGTCGGCCTGATCTATGCGATGAACACGGTCGGCGCGGTAGTCGGCACCGTCGTGGCCGGCTTCATACTGCTGCCGGCTTTGGGTCTGAATGGCACGGTCTGGGTTGGCGTGTCCGTCAACCTGCTCGTGTTTGTTATCGCTGCCTTGCTCGCCAGGGCTGTCGCCCGCAATGCAGCGGCCGCTGCGGCGGATACAGGTGACACCGAAGAGACGCCAGTCGCAACGTCGCCGAGCGAGGCACCGTTACGTGGTCGAACGTGGATACTGCCGTTGATGCTGGTCTCCGGTATTAATTCTTTCGTCTACGAAGTTCTTTGGACGCGACTACTCGGCCATATTCTCGGTGGTAGCATCACCGCGTTTGCAACCATGCTGGCCAGCTTCCTGGGCGGTATCGCGATCGGTAGTGCGATTGCGTCTCGATTTGCGACGACAAAGGCGGCCGCCGTAAGAGCCTTCGTCATCGTGCAATGTGGAATCGCTGTTGCGTCAATGGCAATCTATGAAATGCTGCCGCTCGCGATTCCGGAAACCGTCGGGTTGAAAGGCAACGCTATACTCGCTGTCTTTATTTTATTACCAGCCACGCTATTCATTGGCGCAACGTTTCCACTCGCCGTGCGAATTTTCGCGCGCGATGAAAACGATGCTGCACCGGCGTCAGCGCGCGTGTATTCCTGGAATACTGTGGGTGCGATCGTCGGCGCGACAGTCGCCGTATTCTTCCTGATTCCTATGCTCAAATACGAAGGCGCAATTCGCGTCGCCGTCATCGTCAATGTCGCACTTGCTCTGGGTGCAGCCATATTGGTCGGCAAGCGAAATAACGCTTTCGTGACAGCGACCGCACTCGCGTTGATTGGAGTTGGCGTTGCTTATCAGCCTGCGATGCCCGAAGCCATCCTGCGAACCTCACCGGTGATGGCTGACGGCGATGGCGAAATACGCTATTACGAAGTTGGGCGATCAGCAACGGTTCTGGTATTGGAAGAATCGGGCTTCTTTAATCTGCGTACCAATGGGCTTCCGGAAGCGTCGACAAATCTGATCGGAGCGCCCCCCTATCGACACAATCAACGACTGCTATCGGCGCTACCGGTGCTAGCCCGGCCGGAAATTGAGGACATGCTGATCGTCGGTTTCGGTGCTGGAGCGACATTGGAAGGTGTACCGCCGTCGGTCAAGTCTATTGACGTGATCGAATTGGAACCACTGGTCATCGAGGCAAACCGATCGATCAGCGAAGAACGGCAAATCGACCCACTCGCCGATCCGCGCGTCAATATTTACATTAACGATGCGCGCAGTGCTCTTGCCCTGACTACGAAGAAGTACGACGCAATCGTGTCGCAGCCATCCCATCCGTGGACCGCAGGTGCATCACACCTGTACACCCGTGAGTTCATGAGTCTGGCAAACGAACATCTCAGCGAGGATGGCGTGTATCTGCAATGGATGAACACGCAGTTTGTCGACGCTGATCTTCTTAGAAGTCTGTGCGCGACCATGCTGGAAGTATTTGACAACGTTCGCGTCTACCAGTGGGACCCGCAAGTTCTATTTTTTCTCGGGTCGGCAACGCCGCTGAATGTTGAGATCGATATGGCGACATCGGGCAAGCCACTCGATGACAATAGAGTTCATTACCTGCAGAAGGGCGTCGGCTCGGTTGAAGATGCGGTGGTTGCGTTGACGATGGATCACGACAATGTCGTGGCCTTCGCCGGCGGAGCAGAACCCATCACCGATAACTTCAACCTGATGGCGACCCGTTCTGCGGCTGCAATGGATAACGGCACGACGCTCGCAATAAGTGACCTGAGTGATCTGTTGGCACCGTTCGATCCTTTGTTGAAGACGGACAGCTTCTTGCACAACGATTTCCCGGTTCGTCTGGATTTCGGCTATATATCGCGCCGTCTCGAAGGTATGTACATGAAAGCTCGCGCGGTCGCACTAGCGGATACATTGCTGGAACTTCGCGATCCGGAAGCATTCGTAATGATTGGCCTGGGCCAGCAACGACAAGGCGAGGTGCAGGAATCGCAACGAAATCTGTTGGTGGCGATTAGTGCGGACCCGAGTAACCAACAAGCCAAGTACGCCTTACTTCGACCGTGGTTAAGCCGCCTGGCACGCGGCGAAGAACCACCGCAAAGAATCCGGGAAACACTGATGGCCATTCGCGGCAGCGCTGCCATTACGATCCGGGCGTGGCTTGCAGCAAGCCAGAATAATTACCAGGAGGTCGCCGACCTGGATGACGCGCTCGCGATGGTCTTGACCACCGATCTTTGGTACAAGGACGCAGTCAAATTGCGTGTGGACTGGCGGATCAAGGTAACCACAGAAGGCATGCAGCCACGACTCGCGCGCGAAGCGACGGCCTTGATCGACGAAGCGATTGCGTTGTACCAGGACCAGGATTTTTACGCGATGCGTCTTGTATCTTCTTTTGGTGCTGACGACGCACAAGCAATGATCGAAACAGCAAGGCGCATGATCTACGAATTCGAACGCGAGATAGAACTTGCAGAGAATGGGCAAATCGACCCAGGGCCACAAGCGATTTTCACAAAGCAAAAGCAGATTACGGCCGTGCAAACGGTGCTGGCTGAATTGCAGGATGACGACCGGATCGCGCCGTACAAGATAGAGCAACTAAGGTCTGCAATTGGCCGGGTTTCCGAGCGACTGCAGGTTTTGGCCGATAGGGCTGTTCTGCCACGTTGACCGCGTTCCAATACTCGGACTCCTGATAGCGGCTGAACCAAGAATATCGATATTATCGGTATTTTTCTAAAATAGTGGATATAATCGTTCGATAGATTCGCCTATAATTTGGAATTTAGTATCCGTGCCACCGCCTCATTTTGTGAACTAGTTTTCTATGCAACTATCTGATTCAAAACATTTTTTACTAGTTTTATTAGCCATCTCGAATACAGCCTTCGGCGCTGATGCAACGGCTCTGGAAAAATCCGCCATTGCCGCGCGTGCGGATACTGCACCAGTCATCGATGGCGTGCTGGACGATGCTGCCTGGGCGGACGCGACCGTCATTGAAGACCTCCTGCAGTCCAAACCGATCGAATATGACCCTCCCACCGAGCGAACCCAGTTTCTGTTGATGTATGACGAGAACTACCTGTATATCGCGGCGCGTGCTTTTGACAGCAGCCCAGAACTTATGACCGCGAAAATGCTGCGGCAGGGTGGCGGTTTACGCAACGAGGACCGCGTGAAAGTTGTACTTAGTCCGTTCAACGACAAGCGCAGTGGCTACGCTTTTCTCGTCAATCCGAATGGCTCGCGCTTTGACGGCATTTATAAGGACAACGATTTCGAAGGTGACTGGAATGGGATCTGGCTTGCCGAATCGCAAATCAACGATGATGGTTGGACCACCGAGATCGCGATTCCCTACAAAACGCTATCGTTCGTTGCAGACACAGACTGGGGAATAAACCTAACTCGCGAGGTTGCACGCTTGCAGGAAGAATCCGCGTGGTACTCGCGAAATCGAACGACGAATCCAAGCATCGTTGGCACATTGACCGGATTAACAGGACTGAGCCAGGGTGTTGGTCTGGATGTCGTTCCCGCCGTAAGTGTCACTAACAGCCGCGACTATGCGTCCGGGGAAGATGACAACAATACCGAACCTTCTCTAGACGTCTACTACAAGATCACGCCCAGCCTGAACGGGTCGCTGACAATAAATACCGATTTCTCCGCAACTGAAGTCGACAATCGCCAGGTAAATCTCACCCGCTTCGGGCTTTTCTTTCCGGAGAAACGCGACTTCTTTTTGCGCGAGTCGGATATCTTCGAATTCGGTGGCATCGCCGGCGATGACAACAACGAAACATTTTCGCGTGCTGACCGGGAGAACGGTCGGCCTTACTTTTCACGACGCATCGGGCTAAGCAGCACTGGCCAACCCGTAAGTCTTGATGTCGGCGGAAAAGTCAGTGGCCGAGTCGGTCGTTGGAATATCGGTGCACAAGCCATTCATCAAGTAGAGTTCGAAGACATCGATGCGACCGATATTCTCGTCGGTCGGCTCTCGGCGAATATTTTCGAGGAATCCACGCTCGGCCTAATCGTCACCGATGGCGACCCGCGTTCTAACCTGGACAACACGCTGCTTGGCGTCGACTTCCTGTATCGCAATACCCGCCTGCCGGAGGGCCGCCAGTTCAAGGCTGACTTTTGGTATCAACAAACGGACACCACGGGTCTCGACGACGACGATACGGCATTTGGTGTCTCCTTCAGCATGCCCAATGAAACGGGCTGGCGTGGTGGCGCAGCGTATAAGGAAATTCAGCAAAATTTTAACCCGGCCGTCGGTTTTATCAGTCGTACAGGTATCCGCCAATCCTCCGCCGACGCTGGCTATACGTTTCGGCCTAACGGAGCTCTGGTGCGTTCAGTCGAGAGTAATATTTATGCACAACGCATCGACCTCATCGACGGTGCACTGCAGTCGCAAAGCATCCTGATTCGCCCCTTGGAAATGCGTAGCAGCAGCAACGACCGCCTAAGCGTTGCTTACAAAATGGACAAAGAGAATCTGCTAAATCCATTTGAAATTTCGGACGGCATACTTATTCCAGCAGGAAACTACAGTTTTGACACCACCGAAATCGGTATCGAAAGCAGCGCTCATCGCGTATTCAATGTCGAACTCGAAGTCGCCGCTGGAGAGTTCTTTGATGGGGACATTCTGTCAGTCGAATCGAAGCTGGGTTGGCGGCCATCGAAGCACTTCCGTATGGAAATGGCGTACCGGGTTGATGACGTAGAGCTGCCGCAAGGTGATTTTACGACACGACTTGCAAGCACGGAACTGGAGCTCGTATTTTCGAATACGCTCTCGTGGGTAAATCTCATTCAGTACGACAATATCAGCGACTCAATAGGCCTGGCCAGCCGGGTGCACTGGACACCGCAGGCGGGTCGCAATATTTTTCTTGTGCTTAATCACAATTACCAGGAACGCCTAAGCGATGGCGACTTTCATTCGACCAACACAGACGTAACGATCAAGGCGGACTACACATTCAGATTTTAAGGTGAAACCATGAAAATTGTTATTACGATGCTCGCAGTGCTGCTTGCTTTCGGCGCCAGTAATGCCCAGGAACGTTCCCTGCCACTGCTGCCCGACAAGGACACCATGCTGCTAACCGTGTTTCTGAAACACGATCAGTCCATGAACAACGATGAACGCGCCGAACTGATCAAAGCAACTGGCTTCAACGACATGTTCCCACCCGAGAACGTCGAGATCGTCGATCACTACGTGATGATGGGCATTGGTCAGGTTCTCGTGTTGCGTTTTCCGCCCGATCATTTGCGCGCCGTCAATGTCGCGATCGAGCGTGGTGCCTGGGGCGCTTATCAAACTGAGTTCTATGTGACCTATGACCTGCGAGCTGCCAGGGAGGCGCAAAAATGATGTCCAACAATTCAATTCGTTTCTGCCTGCTGGCTGTACTGCTTTGCTTTTCGGGAACCGCCCTTAGCGCTGATGATGACGCTGGAACTCCGCCCAACATATTGCTGTTGATAGGCGACGACATGGGTAACGAGACCCTGTCCTGCTACGAGTGGAGCAAGAACCCGGCGAAAACGCCGACACTGGATGATCTTTGCAACGGTGGCGTGCGCTTCGACAACTTCTGGACCCAGGCGGCGTGCACACCAACGCGGGCGACCATGCTAACTGGCCGTTACGCTTTCCGCACAGGCATGGGCAGACCAACCAGCAACCCTGACGTCGCGGGCTTTTTCCCGGAACAACCACCAAAACCTGAGTCCGCCCCCGCTGAAGATGCTCGTGGTGGCGGTGGTCGTGGCGGTGGTCGTGGCGCCGACAGGCCCGCCGATTGGGGCTTGCCGTTGACCGAATTCGCTTTGCCGATGGCATTCAAAGTTAACAAGCAACTGGGTTATTCCACGGCGGCAATAGGCAAGTGGCATATGTCGGATCGACGTAACGGTTGGGAAGATCACCCAAATCTGATTGGCTTCGATCACTTCGCTGGGCTTATTCGCGGTTTTCCAGACAGCTACTTCACCTGGAACAAAGTCGTGAACGGAGAGTGGTCGGGCGAGACTGGCTATTTGCCGGACGACAAGACGGACGATGCCATTGAATGGATTGCAGACCAGGCCGACAAGCCGTGGTTCTTGTGGATGGCATTTAATCTGATTCATACACCGTCGCATCTGCCACCTGAAAATCGCTGGCACAGCGACTGGTCGCATATCGATCCACAAGCGAGCCCACGCAGTGACGGTCTTGCCTATGCAGATATGATGCTTGAGGTACTCGACATAGAAATCGAACGCATCCTGAGCTCCATGCCAGACGACGTGCGCGCCAACACCTACATTATTTTTATGGGGGACAATGGCACCGGGCGAAACGCCGTTCGTCCGCCAGTGGCGCCAGGAAAAGCAAAAGGCGGCATGTATCAGGGCGGCCTCAATGTGCCGTTGTTTGTTGTTGGCCCTGGCGTTGCACAAGGATCCAGCGATGCGCTGGTCAATTCGGCCGACATGTTCGCAACCATCATGGAGCTTGCGGGTATTGATCAGGCGGAGACCGTTCCGGGTCATGTTACGATCGACTCAGTCAGCTTCGCGCCATATTTGAAAGACCCATCACTGGACTCAAAGCGCACGTTTGCGTACGCCGATGTCTTTGCAGGCAACTTCGCCGGCGTCGCTGACGCAGATTTTGCGATTCGCAACGACAGGTTCAAGCTGATTCGAAGAAACGGCGAGTTTGAGTTTTACGACCTGCAGGAAGATCCTTTCGAAGCGAGCGACTTGTTTGCTGGTGAACTCAATCAAGTGCAACAATCGCAGCACGACGCGTTACTTGTCCAAGTAACCGAATTAAGAGCCGGGAATTAATTATGCGAAGCCAAATTGCTATTCTTGTTCTGCTTACCGTTATGCCGCTTGTCAGTAATGCTCAATCTGCGGAAGAAAACGGTGCACCGAATTTCATCATCCTGATCGGTGATGACATGGCGGTTGAGACTGTCGGCTGTTACGGCGTTGGCTCGACACCTGCCAAAACACCGACCATCGACCAGTTGTGCGATTACGGCATGCGCTTCGATAATTTTTGGTCGCAACCTGTGTGCTCGCCAACGCGAGCTACGATACTTACCGGCCAGTTCGGTTTTCGAAACGGCGTCGGCACACCTGCCACCCATCCACGCATTGACTACCCGATACCTGAGAAACCCGTAGGCAGTCCAGCCGAGGGTGGTACGCGCGGTGCCGGTGGCCGCGCGGAAGGCGGACAACGAGGTAATCGTGGGGCACAACAGAGTGAGCCGGTCGTGCGCGAAGGCTACACCGAGCCGGCGAACGAGCGGCCCAGCATTTCGATCGACGCCTACGGACTTCCAACTGCGCTGCAAGCGGATGAGTCGCTGGCTTACGAAACCGCTGCGTTCGGCAAGTGGCATCTCGCGTCGGACGACAATGGCGGGCTTGAGCACCCGGGCATCGTCGGCTTTGATCATTACTCCGGCAATTTTAATGGCGGCGGAGTCGAAAGCTACTTCGCGTGGTCGAAGGTCATCGACGGAGAAATTACTGCAGGCAAGACAGGCTATGCGACCAGCGACACCGTCGACGACGTCATTGGCTGGATCGAAGAACGTGACGGCGACAAGCCATGGTTGGCGTGGGTAGCATTCAACGCACCGCACTCGCCTTTCGGTGCACCGCCAGCGGAACTGCTGAGTGAAGAAACCGCTGCCGCTTTGGCCGTCGCCGGACCTGACGACGGCATGCTGCCCAGCTATCTTGCGATGATTGAAGCGATGGATACGGAAATTGCCCGACTGCTCGCCTCAGTCGACCCGGATGAGCTTGCCAACACTTACGTTATTTTTATGGGCGACAACGGCACTCCGAATGAAGCGGTAACCGCCCCATTTACACAAGGACGGGCCAAAGGTTCGGTTTACCAAGGTGGCATTAACGTGCCTTTCGTTGTCACCGGACCTGGTGTCGAGAGCGGCACAGTCACGCAGGCACTTGCCAACTCCGTTGATCTATACGCAACCATTCTTGATCTTGCTGGCACTGCTGTCGATGCAAAACTCGACAGCGTCAAACTTGACTCTGTGAGCCTGGCGCCGGTACTTGCGAACCACTCTGTTCAAGCTCGCGACTTTGCCTATGCGGATGTGTACGGCCCGCAACTAAGCGGCATCGTCAATCGCAAAGCGATCCGCGATGATCGATTCAAAATCGTCATGGATCTGCAGTTGAACACCACCGAGCTGTATGACTTGTCAGTGGATCCATACGAGACTGAGGATCTGCTACAAAAAGACCTGGAAGAAGAAACCGAAGTTCGTTACTACGCTTTGCTCAGGCAACTCGAAGAGCTGCTGATAAGCAAGTAGCTTATTCTTCTTCCGGCCGAACTTTAGTCGCGCCGCTGAGCTCATCGCAGTTGTATTCGGTCAGCGGCTGTTCTGATCGCAAGTAGGTGTTCGATCCGGAATATGGCGTCGCGAAGTACTCTGCGTCCGTCGCTGCATAAGTGCGAACCAGCTGACTGCCGTCGTCGGACAGGCTTAGTCGTTCACTAACCTGCATTTGGTCGCTGTGCAGGTAGCCACCGTTGGCATCGCCAGCGTGCGGTGTCAGGACGCCGGCCTTAAAGCCGGTCGTTTCAATTACCAGCTCATCACCTTCGAAATGTCCGATGGAAAACCCGGTCAGGCTGGGTTCGTAGTTGTCAGGCATTTTCGGATCATCGAGGTGAATCGTTCTAACCGTGTCCATAAAGCCGTGCCGAATGACGACTTTGTCATCCAGCACTTCGATCTGGTTAACAACGCCGGGCTCGCCCCAGACGCGGGTGATACTGGATGGGCTGCATTCGAACGCAGGATCATCGTAGCGCGAGTCGTACTTGGCGCTTGCTACTTCTCCCGCAGCGGTAAGCTTGAAGTCTCTTGGTCCGCGCGGCGGTCCACCACCTCCTCGGCGTTGCCGCGGTGCTGGCTCCCAATTGCCAGCAATGCCAGTACTATCGCTGGGAATATTTGTTGCCGGCGCAGCTGCCAGCAAAATCGGTGCTGCGGCCTCGATAGGGCCGTTCCGGCTAACGCGCGTTCCATCCTCGAGCGTTCCCGACTGGAAAGCGCAACCTTGTGGGTCGCGCCTTGCTTCAATCGCATCGATCTTCACCTTGGTGCCGGGCGCGAATAGTTCCTTGGTCCAGCCTTTACGTTTCAACTGCGAGGCTGCGGACATTTCGCAATTCCAGTTTGTAACCGTTCCATCTTCGCTCGTGACATCGAAATACAGGTATGCGTGCGGATTAACGAATTTAAAACCCGTAACCACGCCTTCGAGCA
>CAYWYT010000021.1:0-17666 GCA_964462665.1 uncultured Woeseiaceae bacterium
AAAAACGCCACGTCCATCCATAATTCCGGCGACTTGTGGCGCTTGTCTTTTCGGTAATCCCAGGCAGGCCTGTAAACAGCTCGCGCATTATAGTGGCGAGCCATGTCCATGGCAACACAAAAAGGCCTCAGAGCACATTTAAAGAAAGTGGCCCTGAGCCCTATTTTTTAAGGGTTTTTCCCGATTTATGTCAATGCGACTTGCCTCACACATGAGCGCTGCGATCAGAGGTATAAAAGAGGGGAACAAAGCCGGAAATTAGCCATGTTATTGATCGCAAGCGAGTCCTCTAGAAACACCCGTACGCTGGTGGATCTAGCGCGTGAGCTGAGCCTCACGCTCACCTATTTCGGCAGCAATGCCAATCTGCTTGAGCTTCTCGAGGGGCAATCTCGCCGCATCGTGCTGCTGGCAGAGGCCGATATCAGTGAAAAAGTCGTCAAACGCCTTTGTTCGCAGGCCGGCAATGGGCTTTTCGGGATCATTATCGCCGGCGAAAGCAAGACGCTGCGATCCAGCGCGAAGGCCGGACTGGTCGAAAAACTGATGGAAAAGGCGAATCTTCAGTGGGTTCGCCCTGATTACAGCTTCGATCAACTCAGCACGGCCGCCAGAGGCTGCCGTCGCCGCATGTTGCGACTGTCCCGCGAAGATCTTGAAAATGCCTTAGAAAACAATGAGTTCATGCTGCGCTACCAGCCCAAAGTCCAGCGTGGCTCCGATACCTCCTGGCAAACCTGCGAAGCCGAGGCTCTGCTGCGCTGGCGCCACCCGGAACATGGTCCCGTCGGCCCTTTGGAGTTTCTGCCCGAAGTCGAGGCTTTTGGGCTAATGGGCGCTGTAAGCGAGTACGTATTGCGCGATGCTGCCGGTCAGCTCGTAAAATGGCGCAATCAGGGCCTGCAGCTCGACTCTTGTATCAATCTGGCATCGAGCCTGCTGGCAGACAGCGACTTGCCGAACCAATACGAGGCCATCGTCACCAAATTCGGCCTCAAGCCGTCAAATTTCTCGTTCGAGATCGCGGAGCAGGAGCTTAGCGACCCGGACGCGCCGCATCTGAAGACCCTGACTGCCTTTCGAGAGAAGGGCTTCCGACTGTGCCTCGATGACTTTCGAGTTGCGGCATCGTCATTGAGTACTTTTGATCAATTGCCGTTCGACGAGATTAAGATTCACGCAAGCGCGTTGAAGCGCGCCCAAGGCGACCCAGTAGCACTACAAGTGCTCGCCGCGATCACGGGCCTTGCTCACAACCTCGGCATGTCGGTTTGTGCAGAGGGCGTTGAAGATCAAGAAACCTTCGAATTCCTCAAGACCATCCAGTGCGACAAGATGCAGGGGTTCCTCATCTCGGAAGCCGTCCTGCCGAAACTCCTACGCCGCGTATACGGCCCAGGCAGCAATGAAGCCACCGCCTAACCCGGTGACAGTTACCTAATTTGTTCTTTTTTGGTGCACGCACTAACCCCGCACCATTCCGGTGCATGGTCGGTAACTGTCACTGAATTATTTGATGTGGTTTAGGATGCCGTCTAGTTCGTCTAGGGTGTTGTAGTTGATTATCAGTTTGCCTGAACCCTTCTTGGTGTGGTCCACGCGGACTTTGGCGCCCAGCTTTTCTGATACTTCAACTTCCAGCCTGCGTATATCGGCGTTGCCTTCCACGGCAGCTTTGGCGGATTTTTTGTTGCCGCTATTTTCCTGCATGCGGCGGACCAATCGTTCCGTCTCGCGGACTGACATGCCCCTCTTAACTACTTGCCGTGCAGCATCAAACTGTTGTGCCGCATTCGTAATCGCCAGCAGCGCACGTGCGTGCCCCATCTCTAACTCGCGCGCCTCAAGCATGGGCATGACTTTCTCGGACAGCTCCTGCAGGCGCAGCAAGTTGCTTACTGACGCTCGCGATCGACCGACCGCTTCTGCAGCTTCTGCGTGGGTCAGATCAAACTCACGAATCAATCGATCCAGTGCTCGTGACTCTTCGATCGGATTCAGGTTTTCGCGTTGAATGTTTTCGATGAGCGCCATCGCGATGGCCGACTCGTCAGGGATGTCACGAACAATTGCAGGCACTTCATGCAGCCCAGCCATCTGTGCTGCGCGCCAGCGTCGTTCACCCGCTACGATTTCGTAGCGCTGCGTTTTGTTGTTACCCGAAGCAACAGGACGAGCAACGATTGGTTGCACAATGCCCTGGGCCTGAATTGAGTTCGCTAACTCTTGCAGCGAATCCTCGCGAATATCAACGCGTGGTTGATACTGGCCGCGTTGCAGGTGTTCAACAGGAATCAACAAGAGTCCTTCGGTAGCAGCAGCCGGTGTAGGCGCTGCTTGGGCCTCTTCAGCAACGGGCCTGCTCAATAATGCGTCGAGGCCGCGGCCGAGGTGTTTTTTTCTGGGTGTCATATTTTTAAACTGCTCTCAACCGGGTTTCGCGTGCATCTTCGCGGCGTAGCACTTCGCCTGCCAGAGCAAGGTAGGAAATAGCTCCACGTGATGAACGATCATGCAACAACGCCGGACGCCCGAAGCTCGGTGCTTCGGCAAGACGAATATTGCGTGGAATAATTGTGCGGAATACCTGCCGATCAAAATGCTTGATCAGCTGCATCGACACTTCATTGGAAAGGTTGTTGCGCGGGTCAAACATGGTCCGCAGTATGCCGAACAACTCGAGTTTCGGATTTACCGAATCCCGTACCTGTTCGATCGTATCCAGCAATGAACTCAAGCCTTCAAGAGCGTAGTACTCACACTGCATCGGAATAAGCACACCATCCGCTGCGGTCAGTGCATTGACCGTCAACATGTTTATCGAAGGCGGGCAGTCGATCAGGATAAAGTCGTACAAGCCAATAACCGGCGCAAGCGCCTTGCGCAACTTCATTTCGCGCCCGATTTCCTGCAGCAGTCTGACTTCGGCCAGCGTCAGATCTGCATTGCCGGGCATCACCGCATAATTACCTTCCGGCGCCGACATGATCGTGTCGGCGGCGGTCGCGTCGCCCAGCAGGACATCGCAAGTCGTATTCTCGACTTCTTTCTTGTCAATACCACAACCCATGGTTGCGTTGCCCTGTGGGTCCATGTCGATAAGCAACACGCGCCGCTGCGTCGCCGCCAGCGATGCGGCCAAATTGACGGCGGTCGTAGTCTTTCCGACCCCGCCTTTCTGGTTGGCTACTGCAATAATGCGTGTCATGGTTTACCTGCGTCGTAGTGAAACGGCATGCCGCGACCCCTTCTCGAGTCCCGGTACATCAAGCTCCACTACTTCGTACTCCCACCTTTTTGGCAGTTCTTTTAGTTCTTCCGCTGGGTAGCGCCCTTTTAGCGCTACGAACACCCCGTCCTCTCGTACGTGGTGACCAGCCATATCTACGAGCCGGGCAAGTGGCCCAACAGCTCTGGCGATTACCGTATCAAAGCGCTCGGCAGGTGCATAGTCCTCTGTACGTGCACGGATCGCCGCAACGTTGCCCAGTTTGAGCAGGGTCGCCACGTGCTGCACGAACATTATCTTCTTATTATTACCGTCAACGAGCTCAAATTGACGATCCGGCTCGCAGATCGCGAGCGGCAGCCCCGGAAACCCTGCGCCGGTGCCAACATCGAGAATGCGTTCACCGTGCAGAAAGGGCCGGGCGACCAGGCTGTCGAGCAGGTGGCCCGTGATCATTTCGTCTGGGTCCCGGATGGCCGTCAAATTGATCTTTTTGTTCCAGCGCCCGAGCTCATCGAGCAAAGTCGCGAATAGCGCATCGCTGTCCGCCGACGGCCGCGGCGTAATAAGATCCAACGCTGCACCAATTTGTTTTAATCTGCTGTTCATTCGGTCGTCAGTATACGGCCGCGGAGGGTAATGATGCTGACTGTTGGGCGTTCGCTCGATGATTGGATTGCAGGCGCGCGATACTTTGAGCATGCAGGCCGTCGCATTGCCTATTGGTCTGCCGGCAACCGCCGACCACTACTACTGGTACACGGCTTTCCGACATCATCCTGGGATTGGCATCTGGTCTGGGGCGCAATGGCCGAAGGTCGCCGGGTAATCGCCTCTGACATGCTGGGCTTCGGGCTGTCGGATAAACCGCCGTCGGGATACTCCATCCACACTCAAACTGATATTCAGCTGGCGTTGCTCGACTATCTGGGCGTATCTGACTTCGATGTACTCGCACACGACTACGGCGTGTCGGTCGGTCAGGAAATCCTCGCCCGGTCTAACGAGCAGGGCTCGGGCTTCAGCCTGGGTCGCATCCTGTTTCTGAACGGCGGCCTGTTTCCGGAGCAACATCGCATGTTGCCTATTCAAAAATTCGGTATCGGCCCGTTTGGTTTTCTCCTTAGTCTGCTGATGAACAGGAAGCGCTTCGGCGAAAACTTCGCGCGCGTTTTCGGGCCTGCGACAAAGCCAAGCGAAAAAGAGCTGGACGAATTCTGGCGATTGATTTGTCTGCAGGGCGGCCATCGCATCAGCCACAAGCTGCTGCACTACATACTGGATCGTCGCCAGCACCGCGAACGCTGGGTTGGCGCTTTGCAGGAAGCGAGCATTCCCATCAAATTGATCAACGGTGGCGCGGACCCGGTATCAGGAAAACATATGTACGAGTATTTTCGCGAGCTAGTGCCCAACGCCGAAGCCGTGTGCTTCGAGGATGTCGGACATTATCCGCAAACCGAGGCGCCGGATCGAGTGCTGACGGAAGCGATGGCCTTTCTGGATCGGGCCTGAAGGCCCTCCTACAGCTTAAGCAACCAGCAGCGCCATGAAATCATCCACGGCAGTTGCCGCCAACTTGTCGCGGTCCGCGCAGATCTCATTGAGCTGAGACCATTGTGCAGCCGCCAGTTTCGGTGACACGCTGTCGACGAACTTTTGCTTCAACACCGGAATGCCTTCTTCGCGACGTTGGCGATGCCCAATCGGGAAGTGCACCTCGATGCGATCCGTGCTGGTGCCGTCATTAAAGAACACCTGCACGGCATTGCCGATGTAGCGCTTCTCGGGGTCGAAGTAGTCTTTGGTGTACTGCTCGTTCTCGCGTACTTCCATCTTCGCGCGTAACGCGTCGATGCGTGGATCGTTAGCAACATTGTCTTCATAATCTGCGGCGGTAAGGCGACCGAAAATAAGCGGCACTGCAGACATGTACTGAATGCAATGATCACGATCCGCCGGGTTATCAAGCGGGCCGGTCTTATCAATAATTCGTACGCCCGCTTCCTGTGTTTCGATAACGACTTTCTCAATGTCGTCGATGCGGTCCTTAACCTCCGGGTGCAAGGTCATGCTCGCCTCAACACAAGTTTGCGAGTGGAACTCCGCCGGGTAGGAAATCTTGAACAACACATTTTCCATGACGTAGCTGCCGTAGCCGCGTTGGAAACTGAATGGCCTCCCTTTGAACAGGACGTCGTAGTAACCCCAGGTCTTGGCGGTCAGCGCTGACGGATAGCCCATCTCGCCCGTCATTACGATCAATGCGAGACGTACGGCGCGACTGGTTGCGTCGCCAGCAGCCCAGCTCTTGCGCGATCCGGTATTGGGTGCGTGGCGATAGGTACGCAACGCGCCGCCATCAATCCATGCATGTGACAGTGCGGCAAGGACCTGCTCACGATCGCCGCCGAGCATGCGGGTAACAACCGCCGCAGACGCGACGCGTACCAGCAGTACGTGGTCAAGACCAACGCGGTTGTAGCTGTTCTCCAATGCAAGCACGCCCTGAATTTCGTGCGCCTTGATCATTGCTGTCAGCACGTCGCCCATGGTCAAAGGATCTTTGCCTGTAGCCCGGTTCTGGCGTGACAAATAGTCCGCAACAGCGAGTATGCCGCCGAGGTTGTCGGACGGGTGTCCCCATTCTGCAGCGAGCCAGGTATCGTTGAAATCCAGCCAGCGATTCATCGCGCCGATATTGAAGGCAGCCATGACGGGGTCCAGTTCATACGATGTGCCCGGTACTCGCGCGCCGCCGGACAGCGTTGCGCCCGGTACGACCGGCCCAAGCAATTTGGTGCAGGCCGGATAATCGAGCGCCTGAAAACCACACGCCAGTGTGTCCATCAAACAGTAATGCGCAGTTTCAAACGCGACCTCACTATCGATCTCGGTGTTACATACGAAGTCTGCGATGTCGACGAGCTCTTGGTCCCAGTCGGAACGTTTCGCCGAACGAATATCTGTGTTGGACATGCTATTTGCGATCCTCTATGGCGACCCAGTCCTGCAGGTCTGGCCCTATGTAGTCGGCGGCAGGCCGAATAAGTTTGTTATTGGAGCGCTGCTCCATAATATGAGCAGCCCAACCGGTGATACGTGAGCACACGAAAATCGGTGTGAACAAATAGGTCGGAATTCCCAGGAAGTGATACACGCTTGCTGCGAAGAAATCGGCATTAGCGAAAAGTTTCTTTTCGTCCCACATGACTTTCTCGACCGCTTCGGACACCGGATACAACACCGTATCGCCGACGTCGTCGGCAAGCATCTTCGACATTGCTTTGTTAACGGTGTTGCGCGGATCCGAGGTCGTGTACACACGATGGCCGAAACCCATGATCAGATCTTTGTCGGCCAGCATTTGCAGAACGCCAGCCGTGGCGGCTTCCGGTGTATCGTATTTGGAGATCAAGGCCATCGCTGCTTCGTTGGCGCCGCCGTGCAGCGCGCCGCGCAGCGCGCCGATTGCTCCGGTCACTGCGGAGTGCATATCGGAGAGCGTGCCTGTGATAACCCGGCCTGCGAACGTCGACGCGTTGAACTCATGTTCTGCGTACAAGATGAGGGTTGTATCGAGCGACTTACGATGCAGCTCTGATGGCGCCTTGTCGTGCAGCATATGCAGGAAATGACCGGCCACGCTGTCGTCATTGGTTTCGGTGTTGATGCGCACGCCATCAACGTGAAAACGATGCCAGTACAAGAGCATCGACGGCAGGCATGCCAGCAGGCGATCGGCGACGTCAGCCTGATTTGAAAAGTCACCTTCAGGTTCGATGTTGCCGAGAAAAGAAACACCGGTACGCAATACATCCATCGGGTGTGCGTCGGCAGGAATCATCTCCAGGACTGTTGCCAGTGCGTCTGGTAGGCCGCGGTTTTGTTTGATCTTCTCGATGTAACTGTCGAGTTCGGTTTGTGTTGGCAGATGTCCATGCAATAACAGGTACGCAACTTCTTCGAAGCTCGCGTTGTCGCTAAGAGCATAGATGTCGTAACCGCGATAGGTCAGGCCTGCGCCTTCTTTACCGACGGTGCATATTGCTGTCGCGCCTGCTGTTACTCCTGCAAGACCGCCTGTTTTCTTTTTATCTGCCATTGTCTCTTCCTATTCTTTTCCTGTGTCTAATCCCTGGTCCGCGAACAGTGCGTCGAGCTTGTCTTCGTACTCTTGATAACCGAGAACGTCGTACAACTCTGTGCGCGTTTGCATGGCATCGATTGACGCCTTTTGCGTGCCGTCGGCACGCAGGGTTTCGTAAACATCGAGCGCTGCCTTCGACATCGCACGAAATGCGCTAAGTGGATACAGCGTCATGCTGACACCCACCTCGGCAAGCTCGGCCGTTGTAAACAACGGCGTTTTTCCGAACTCGGTGAGGTTCGCAAGCACGGGCACTTTGATCACATCGGTAAACTGCTGGTACTCATCCACTGTCGTCAGTGCTTCGGCGAAAATCATGTCCGCGCCCGCTTCAACATACGCCGCTGCTCGATCCAAAGCGGCTTGTTGGCCTTCGACTGCGTGGGCGTCAGTGCGCGCCATGATGATGAAGTCATTGTCGGCCCGACCATCCACTGCGGCCGTTATTCGATCGCACATTTCGCTGCTCTCGACGAGCGCCTTTCCAGGACGGTGCCCGCAACGTTTAGCGGCAACCTGATCCTCGAAGTGACAACCAGCGGCTCCGGCACGATGCATTTCGGCTACGGTCCGGGCAATCATGAACGCTCCACCCCAGCCGGTATCCGCATCGACTAATAGCGGCAAATCGGTGGCATTGGTGATGCGGCGAATGTCTTCGCACACGTCATTCAGGGTTGTCATGGCGAGATCGGGCAGGCCGTATGACGCGTTCGCAACGCCGGCTCCGGATAGATAGATAGCCTTGAAGCCGGCCCTAGCGGCCAGCATTGCCGTATACGCGTTCACCGCGCCGACGATTTGTAGCGGTCGCTCTGCTGCAAGCGCCGCCCGGAAGTTTGCCGCTGCACTCATGCGGTGCGCCCTCTCAAGTGGTTTCAGACGAAATTTTAATCGTGATTAAAATAACGGGGAGGCGATTCTAAACCACGCGAGGGTCGTTTCCCAAATGTAGGAGGGCTTTTAGGCCCGATCGCGGCTAAAGCCGCTCCCACAACTATGCTATTTCAACAACAATGCGTCCTGTAACAGTACCGTCGATGTAGGCCTGAAACTGGCCGGAAAGCTCATCAAAAGCAATTGTCTTGTGGCCGATCCTATCCAAATGCTGCGGATGCAGATCACCGCCTATTCGCGACCAGACCCGCAGTCGGAGCTCACGTGGCGTATCTACAGAGTTGATTCCCAGCAAGCAGACGGCACGCAAGATAAATGGCAGCACTGTGGTTTCGAGCTTGTAGCCCGCGGCCAGCCCGACGCTTGCTATGTTGCCGCCGTAGTCGACCGTACGCGTCAGCCAGGTCAGATGCTCGCCGCCCAGACTGTCGATAGCCCCGGCCCACAGCGCCTTTTCCATCGGCCGCTTGCCGAAATCCATCTCGTCGCGCAGTAAGACGCGGCTGGCGCCGATGCTCTTTAGATAATCCACGCCATCAGCCTTACCGGTTACCGCCACAACCTCATAACCACGCCCACTGAGCATGTCGATGGCAATGCTGCCCACGCCACCAGTCGCCCCGTTCACAACGATCGGGCCATTCTCAGGTAGCTGACCATTCTGTTCCATGCGATGAATCGCCAGCGCCGCGGTATAACCCGCCGTGCCCAGCTGCATGGTCTCTGCCGCGGTCATTCCCTCGGGAACCGGAACCAGGCTTTCGCTGCTGATGCGTGCGTATTCGGCGTAGCCACCGTCTATTGTTTCACTCAGACCACAGCCATTGACCAGTACTGCGTCGCCCGGCTGAAAGTCTTCATCGTCACTAGTAACGACCGTACCGGCCAGATCAATGCCGCCAACCAAGGGATAGCGCCGCAGTATTTTCCCTGTGCCGGTCGCCGCCAATGCATCTTTGTAGTTAATCGTTGAATGACTAACTTTTATGACGACATTGCCCGGCGTCAAATCAAAGATCGACAACTCTTCAAAGCCGGCGACGATCTTGCCGTCCTCTTCGTTTATTCGAAATGCGCGAAATTTATCCATGTTTATCCAACCAGACCTCTATGCCTTGTGTGTTCAAGTTTACGTCGATACTTAGAATCGACCACATCGTATCGCGATCACCTTTGAAACCGTGTTTTTTCAGGCCGTCGACAAAGTATTCGAACATGGCCTCCTGCAGCGCTTCGGTACGCTTCCGGGCATTCGCATTTTCGCGCGCCATGCTGACGAACGCATCGATACCCTTGTGCATGTCCGCCGCAAGTCGCTCGAGATTGCGCACTTCGCTGTAGTGCGTCAGGTACAAGCGCTCCGGCTCATAAGACATGATGCGGTCGACCGACTTGTGCGCCTCGTCGGGATCGAAATGAATTGGCGTTGTTGTCGGAAAAATAAATTCGCCTGCTGCAGTATCAAGCTCGCGATAGGAAACGCCAAAGCTGTCACCGGTAAAAATGCCTTTTGATTGCGCGTCGCTCAAACAATAGTGATGGCGCGCATGCCCCTCGGTGTAAAAGGCCTGTAGTTCGCGCCCACGCAGCGAAAACCAGGCACCGTCATCCGCGATGTCGATTCGCGCGGCGTCGATCGGCTGAATCTCGCCATACATTTTTCTTGTTTGCTCTTCGCCGTAAACCGCTTTGGTTCCGGCAATGAGTCGCGCCGGATCAATCATGTGCGGTGCGCCACGCGGGTGCAGCACACAACGCGCGTTGGGTAAGTGTTGCAACAATAAGCCAGCGCCGCCCGCGTGATCGAGGTGTATGTGCGTGAGGAAAACGAAGTCAACGTCCGCAGGATCAAGATCGCTTTGTTGCAGCGCTGCCAGCAACATCGGCACGCTGCTGTTTACGCCGGTATCGACAAAGGCGCCGCGTCCATCTTCGATGATCAGATGGCTTGCGTCCTGAAGCGGGCGAGCATACTCAGTATCAATGGCAACCACGCCATGTTCGAGTATTGTCGTATGCGGGTGTTGAGCGGGCATTAGCCCTACTCTCCTTTGCTGGTCTCCAGGCCTTCAAGGCTTGCGAAGTACGCTGCGAGCTGCGCAACCGTAGCGTCGCTCAAAGCGGCAGCCAGCGACGCCATGACAACATCTGTGCGCGTACCATCGCGGTACTGGTTTAGCGCGTGCACCAGGTAGTCCTCGTGCTGACCGGCAAGCGTTGGCCAGGCGGGCGACATGCTGATGCCGTTCTGACCATGGCAGGCAACACAGGTTTGCGCGGCTTCGAAGCTGGTGCCGCTATCGCCGCCAGCCGCTACCGTGTCCGCACCGAGTGTCGCGAGATACGCGGCTACATCCTCAATTTCCTGGTCGGAAAGGCTGGCCGCTTGCGAGATCATGGTTGGGTGTTGACGCGTACCGTCGCGATAGCCCTGCAAAGCAATGATCAAATAGCTAGCTTTCTGGCCGCCAAGCTTGGGGACGCGATAAGAAGGATAGGCATTGCGATAGCCCTCTATGCCATGACAGCCCAGACAGGTGTATCCGAGGATTTCACCGCGCTCCACATTGCCTTCAGCATTGGCGCTCTGCGCAAAGATGCCGCCGACAAGAACCAGCGCGGCGAAAGTTATTGCGATTTTATATTTTGTAATCACTTGATAGTTCTATGCTTTTTTGCTGCGCGCCCACATTGGACAGCGCTCAGAGGTCGCTATGGTAGTGACATCAGACTACGAATTCTAGACCGCCGTCGCGTTGCCCGCTCCAGGCTGCATGCTAGCATCACCCGCTCGCTCGCACCGCTCAGGGTTTTCGCCGTGAAAAAAGGCATTCTCGCGCTCTTCATCGTAGTTGCTCTGGCTGTACTGATAACGCCAGGCGTTATTGGTCACCTCGCAGAACAAGGCGTCAACGACAGTCTCGAATGGGTCGATAGTGAGAGCGGTGCGTTCGCTATTTCCACCACCGAATTTGAGCGCAGCTGGTTTAGGTCCGCCGGCCAGCATCGCATCCAGTTGCTTGAGAGCGACCTGCCGGTGTTAGTCGTCAATACGCGTCTTGATCACGGCTTGGTTCCGGTCTCTTCTCTTTCCAGAGAAAATGGCTCTCTGCTGCCCGGATTGGGCAGCGCGGTCTCGACGCTGGGCCTGGAGTATAGCGATGGCTCGGTTGAGCCACTCCCGATCACGATCTACACCACCGTCGGCTTAACCGGGGCCCTGCGCTCGCAACTGATTGTGGCGCCCGGCGGCGTCGGCGCTGGCGAGAACCGTATTGACTGGGGTGGTTCTGAGTTTCTGATTACCAGCAGCCCTGTCAACCAGAGCTTTAGCGTGACGGGTGCTTTCTCCTCGCTCGCCATTGAGTCCGACATCGATACAGCCATTGTCGGCGAAATAGAAGTCGATCTTGCGCTGGCTGCAACGCCCTACGGCTATATGGTCGGTGCGGTATACATCGCGCTCGATTCATTTGCGGTAATCGGTGCCGAGCAAACGATGACGGTCGGTCCCATCTCCTATGACTCCTACTCTTCGCTGGATGGTGATCGAGTCAGCGGCGATCTTAATCTGAATGTCGAGAACGCGCCGCTGCTTGCGGGTGGCACCGTCGGCGTGCAACTCATCGCTCGACTGGAAGATGCTGACGCAGCCAAACTCGGCGAGACAATGCGTAGCATCGAGGCCATGCCATCCGTCGCGGACTATGCAGAAGAGCTCGCCCAGGTTGAAGACGATGTACTGGGGTTGCTCGCCGGCGGCATGCAGTTGCACTTTGATCAGCTCGATGTCTTAAGTCCGTTCGGCCAGTTCACCTCACGCGCAAGCGTGACCGCCGCACCATCGGACAGTGATGCCTACACGTGGGCTACTGCCGCAACGCTACTCAACGGATCGGCGAACCTTAGTTTGCCAAAAGGACTTGTGGATATGGCGACACAAGCCAATCCTGATTTGCATGGCGTGATCGGTATGGGCTACTTACGCAAGCGCGGCGAGTTCTACTTAATGGAAGCGTCATTCGCCGATAGCGTGTTGACCATCAATGGCGCACCAACGCCGATTCCTCTACCGGGGCTGTAGCAACTCTTCTGCACGATGGCATGCGACGGTTGCACCCTCGAGCTCGCGTGTCGACGGTCGCGTCGTTATGCAAATATTCTTGCTGTGCGCGCAACGCGGATGAAACGCACAGCCTGACGGTGGATTGATTATCGACGGTACTTCGCCGACCAGAGACGCGTAACCGCCAGCCGCCGTTGGGTCCGGAACAGGGACGGCCTTGAGCAGCGCCGCAGTGTACGGGTGTAGTGCGTGCGCAAACAGGTCCTCACTGGCCGCCAGCTCAACCAGCCTGCCCAGGTACATCACCAACACGCGATGGCTTATTGAGCGCGCGACGGCGAGGTCGTGCGTAATGAACAGAATCGACAGGCCGCTTTCACTTTGCTCCCGCATCAGCAGTTCGAGTATTTGTTTGCGAACCGAGCCATCAAGTGCCGCCACCGCCTCATCGCAAACCAGCACCTTCGGTTGCAAGATCAACGCGCGCGCAATGGCGACGCGCTGTGCCTGTCCACCGGACAATTGGTGCGGATAACGTGTCAGGAGAGATTCGTCGAGGCCGACCTTGTCCAGAATTGAGCTGACCAGGCGCTGGCGCTCTTGCTTCGCCATACCCGGCTCATGCACCAGAAACTGTTCCGCCACAATTGCCTGAACTTTCATTTGCGGATTAAGGGAGCCAACCGGATCCTGGAACACGAGCTGCAGATCGCGTCGTACCTTGGCGCTACGCGACTTAAGCGTCTTGCCCAGTTCGCTGCCGCAAAAGGCAACCCTCCCGGCGCTCAGCGGAACAAGACCCAGCGCCGCTCGCACCAGGCTGGATTTGCCCGAGCCGGACTCGCCCACGATGGCCACAGTTTCGCCTCTCTTTACTGCCACGCTGAGCTGCTGCACAGCATGTAATTGTCCCTTGCCGCCCTCCCGATAGCTGACTTCGGCACCTTCGATCGCAAAAACATCTTCGCTCGTCAGTGGCGCAAGCACCGTGCCACGATCAAGACGCGGCGCTGCTGCAATCAATGCCCGCGTGTGTTCACTTTGTGGCCCGGAGAAAACGGTGGCGGTCTTGCCTGACTCGACCAGGCGCCCTTTTTCCATGACCAACATTCGCTCACAGCGACCCGCTACGACGCCCAGGTCATGCGTAATCAATAGCAGTGCGGTGTTGTCGCGAATCTCTTCAAGCAATTCGAGAATTTGCGCCTGCACAGTGACGTCCAGCGAGGTGGTCGGCTCGTCTGCGATCAAAAGGTCTGGCTCCGCTATCAACGCCGACGCAATCATGGCGCGCTGGCGCATGCCGCCCGACAGTTGATGTGGATACGCGTTGAATTGTCGCTGCGGATCCGGAAGGCCGACCCGCTGCAGCATTTCGATGACTCTGTCGCGCGCCGCGTCACCGCTAGCCAGGTCGTGCCGAACAAGAATGTGGCCGATTTGCCGACCAATCTTTAGGTGCGGGTTCAGTGCCTGCATCGGGTCCTGAAACACCATTGCCACGCGTACGGCGCGTAGCGCATCCAGCGCTTTTTCACTGGCGCCGAGAATGTCCGTGCCAGCAAACTTTATCGCACCCGTTGCTGTTGCTGCTTTGGGCAATAGACCGAGAATCGCGAGCGCCGTTTGTGTCTTGCCCGAACCGGACTCACCAACGAGACCAACGGACTCGCCAGCGTCGACACTAAAACTCAAATCGTCAACCGCCACGTTCGCGCCATAACGAATATTCAGGTTTTCAATCTGCAATAGACTCATTGCGACTGCCTCGAGTCAAAAACGTCCCGCAGAGCGTCGCCGAGGAAATTGAAACACAGCAAGATCAGCGCAAGTATCGATGCAGGAATAAGCAACATCCACGACGCACCTTCCATTTGATTGACGCCCGCATCCACCAGCGCGCCCAATGACGTTTGTGGTTCTTGAATTCCCAGCCCGAGAAAACTAAGAAACGACTCCACCAGAATCGCTTGCGGAATGGTCAGCGTGACGTAGACAACAACCATGCCGATCAGGTTTGGGGCAATGTGCCGCAGTATGATTTTTGCAAACGAGACACCGGTCAATTGTGCGGCCTGTACAAACTCGCGTTCACGCAAACTTAGTGTCTGTCCGCGCACTATGCGCGCCATGTCGAGCCAGTTAACTGCGCCGATCGCGACAAAGATTAGCAAGAAGTTTCGCTCGAACGCCACCATCAGCAAGATGACGAAAAATATAAAGGGCAGCGCATACAGCGTGTCTACAAAACGCATCATCACGGCATCGACACGCCCACCTGCCAGACCCGCTATCGCGCCGTAAAGAACGCCGATTACCAGACTAACGGCGCTCGCAACCAGGGCAACGAGGATCGTGACCTGAACACCGAGCATTGTGCGCACAAACAAGTCGCGGCCCAGGTCGTCGGTGCCGAACAAGTGCAACCCGGACAGACCAGGTGCTTGCAGAATGTTGCTGAAATCCGTTTGCAGATAGTCGTGCGGGCTCAACAGCGGCCCGAGGAACGCAAACACCACAATGACGGCAAGCAAGCTGCCGCTAACTCTGACAATCCGGTTCTTTAGCGCCTTCATCGCCGCCGTATCCGTGGATCAATCACGCCGTACAACAAGTCGACGATCAAATTCAGCAGCACCACTAGTGTGGCGTAAAAAACAACGATGCCCAGGACCAGCGTGTAGTCGCGATTCAACGCGCCGCGAACGAAGTGCTGTCCGAGACCCGGGATGCCAAATATTTCTTCAACGACCACGGAACCGGTAAGAATCGCGGCGATAGCCGGACCCATGTAGGAGAGCACCGGCAGCATCGCGGGCTTGAGCGCATGTAAGCGCACGATGGCGCTGGTCCCCAGCCCTTGTGCACGCGCCGTGCGGACGAAGTCGCTATTCAGTACTTCAATCATGCTGGCGCGAGTCAATCGGGCGATGTAGGCGATCTGCGGCAACGCCAGAGAAATGACGGGAAGAATCAATCGCCCACTACCCGCGGTGCCGCTCCAGCCAGCCGGCAGCCACTGCATGCGAACCGCAAGAAACAACACCAGCACTGGGGCGATGACGAAAATAGGGATCGATATTCCGGTCATCGCGAGCGTCATGACGATGCGATCAAGCAAGGAGTCCTTGCGCAGGGCTGCAATCGTTCCGGCGCTTACGCCAACCACTACAGCCAGCAACATGGCCATCGCGCCAAGCATTAAGGAGAGCGGAAACGCAGCGCCTATGAGTTCACTGACGGTGTGGTCTCGATAGCGATAGGACGGCCCCATGTCGCCACGCAATAGCCCGGACACGTAACTAAACAATTGTTGCGGCAGCGGCGCATCGAGTTGATATGCCTTGGCGATGTTCGCCTCGATTTCCGGCGGCAACACGCGCTCGGCGTCGAACGGCCCGCCCGGCGCGGCGTGCACCATTAAAAATGCCAGAACAATAACCAACAACAAGGTCGGAATTGCACCCAGCAATCGAAGCAAGGCGTAGCGCAACAAAGGCGGTGTCCGAGTTAAGGTTTAGTCGCTAGTAAGACTCAGGTGCTGACTGTAATGGTAATCCAGCACGTTGTCTCCCCAGCCCTGTACGCGCGGGCTCACGAGATGTTTGCTGACATAGAAGTACAGCGGTATGACCGGATGTTCGCTGAGCAATACGCGCTCCGCCTCCTCCAGGTACAAGCGGCGTTTACGCGGGTCTGTTTGCTCTGCAGCGTCTTGCATACGTTTGTCGAAAAGCTCGTTACTGAATCCCGGCGTGTTTGACGGATTACCACTTTGCAGAATATTCAGGAAGGTGTGCGCGTCGTTGTAGTCACCAATCCAGCTGGAGCGAAATATTTGTGTGACCTCACCGTCGCGCATGTTGGCCAACAACACCTGAAACTCTTCGTTTACCAGCGTCGTCTCAACGCCAAGTGCATCGGCCCACATTGACTGAATCGCCAACGCTATGCGCTGTTGCGTATCGGAGGTGTTGTAGCGCACCTCTATCTGCGCCGGGTTGGCGTCGCTGTAACCTGCTTCACGATAAAGCCTGCGTGCGGCTGCGTTGCGTTCTTCCTGACTCAGGTCGGCATAGCTGAAACGTATCGGCTCGTAATTATTGACGCCCGGAGGTACCCAGCTGTAGGCCGGCGCTTCACCGCGTCCGATGACTTTTTCGACCAGCGTTTCCCGATCGATTGCCATCGACAGCGCCTGTCGCAACTGCGGACTGTCTGCAAACGGCGGCTTTTTCAGGTTGTAACCGTAATAGTAGACTCCCAGATACGGAGCGACGTGTACCTGCTCCGCATATTGTTCGCGAACGGCCGCAAAACTTTCCGGTGGAATAGTATCGGTGATATCGATTTCACCCGCTCTGAAGCGATTCAGCTGCGTTAGTTCCTGCGTAATCACGAGATAGTTAACGGCGTCGATGCTGGTCGCCGCGTTATTCCAATAGTACTCGTTGCGTCGCAATCGCAGAACCGACGCAGGCTCCCAGGACTCAAGCTGGTACGCGCCGTTGGATAGCAGGTTTTCAGGTCGGGCAAAGTCGTTGCCGTGCTCAGCAAGCGAGCCGGGGTGCAAAGGAAATGTGCTGGGATGCGTCAGCAAGCTCAGCATGTACGGTGTCGGTTGCCGCAAGGTGATTACGAGTGTGTTGTCATCTGCTACAGCAACGCCAAGCTCGTCGGGTGACAGCTCACCGGCAATAATTTGTTCTGCATTGACAATGGCCGCTACTGCATCAGCGTAGAAGGCCGCGGTTGCCGGATCAGCGAGGCGACGCAAAGCGAAAACAAAATCTCCTGCTGTTACGGCATCGCCGTTCGACCAGCGCGCATCGTCACGAATCTTGAATTCATAAGAGAGACCGTCGTCGGATATGGACCAGGACTCCGCAGCGGCACCGACCAGCTCGCCCGATGCGGAATAGCCAACCAGCCCTTCGCCGATATCGCGCAAGACATCGGCCGCCTGCGTGCTGCGTACCTTGTGTGGATCGATCGATTCGGGGTCCGTTACCAGGCCGCGGTTCAAGGTAGATACGGGTGGGCCGCTATTACCAGATTCACCACAGGAGCATGCCGCAAGACATGCGACCAGAAGAAGCGCGATACGAAATGTTCTCATGCCGCGAAGCATACCGCAGACGGGCTTCAGGCAGAGCGACGAAGTTGGCGCTTTTTGAGGTGAACCAGCAACAGTGAAACGGCCGAGGGAGTCATGCCCTCAAGTCGCGATGCCTGGCCGATGGTGACCGGCCTGGCGGCCTCCAGCTTTTGTCGCGCCTCGTTCGACAGGCCATCAACCAGCGCATAGTCGATATCTTCGGGCA
>CAYWYT010000022.1:0-17561 GCA_964462665.1 uncultured Woeseiaceae bacterium
CATTCAATTACACGATACCAAGCAAGGTAAGAAAGTCCCGTTCACCCCGCTGAAAGTAGGAGAGGTGACGATGTACCTCTGCGGGCCGACGGTTTACAACTACGCGCATATCGGCAATGCGCGACCCGCGGTCGTTTTCGATCTGTTGGCGCGCTTGCTACGGCGTAGTTACAAGCTAACGTTTGCCCGCAATCTCACCGATGTTGATGACAAGATAAACGCCGCGGCTATCGAATCTGGCAAGCCGATCGAGGAAATCACGGCTCGCTTTATCAAGGCATATAATGACGACATGGGCGCGTTGGGGGTCCAGTCGCCTGATATTGAGCCGCGCGCTACGCAACATATTGCCGAAATGATCGAGATGATTGCGACGTTGATCGCGAAGGGCCATGCGTACGAGGCGGAAGGACATGTCTTGTTTGATGTAGACAGTCACGCTGAATATGGGTCGCTGTCGCATCGTGATCTGCGCGAGATGATTGCCGGTGCCCGGGTTGAAGTCGCGCCGTACAAGAAAGCGGCTCACGACTTCGTGCTCTGGAAGCCGTCGACACCGGAAATGCCGGGTTGGGATTCGCCCTGGGGGCGAGGTCGTCCGGGCTGGCACATCGAGTGTTCGGCGATGGCCAAGAAGCATCTTGGCGAGACCATCGATATTCACGCCGGTGGCCGAGATCTGATTTTCCCGCACCATGAAAACGAATTAGCGCAGAGTCGCTGCGCGCATGACGGCGCCGAGTTCGCGCGCTACTGGGTGCATAACGGCTTCTTATCCATGGACAGCGAGAAGATGTCCAAATCCTTGGGCAACGTGCTGCTGGTGCACGATATGGTCAAGACGATTCCGGGCGAACTGATCCGCCTGGCGTTGCTGGGTGCCCACTACAAGCAGCCTCTGGATTGGTCGGATGAGACTCTGCATTCGGCAGGCCGCATGCTGGATCGCTTGTACGGTGCCGTGCGCGGTATTGCGGTAAGCGATGAAGATCGACAGGCAGCCGAGCCGCCTGCTGCCTTGCTAGCCGCGCTCGAAGATGACCTGAATACACCCAAAGCACTGGCGGAGTTTTTTGCGCTGGCCAAGGCGCTCAATAAGGCAACAGACAACGACGAGAAACAAAAGATGGCCGCCGCAATGTATGCGGCTGGAGATCTGATGGGCGTGTTGCAGTCGGATCCCGAAGAGTGGTTTGCACGTGACGTTGACGGCGAATTGTCTGCGCAGGATATTGAAACTCTGATAGAGAAGCGCAAAGCGGCACGTGCGGCGAAAGATTTCGCAGCGGCTGACGACTATCGCGACCAACTGGCTGCCGCCGGCATCAAGATCGAAGATGGATCCGGCGGGACAATTTGGAGACGAGGTGGCTAACGAAGTTCAGGCCGCGCAAGACGAGGTTATCGAAGAATTCGCATATTTCGATGACTGGATGGACCGCTATCAATATCTAATTGATCTCGGTCGACGACTGCCCGCTTTGGCGGATTCGGAGCTCGTCGAAGAAAACAAAATCAAGGGTTGTCAGTCACAAGTCTGGTTTGTGGCTTCGCAGGAAGACGGTCGCCTGATATTCCGAGCGATAAGCGACGCTGCCATTGTCTCGGGTTTGATCGCGCTGTTGTTGCGCATCTACAGTGGCCGACGTCCGGATGACATATTGAATACGCCGGCCAGCTTCGTCAGTGAACTGAATCTGGAACAACACCTGAGCCCGACTCGCAGCAACGGTCTGGCCGCCATGCTGACGGCAATTCGCCGCTTTGCCACTGAGGCACAGCAGGCCGCGTAATGTTGCAGGCGTTGGGCAGATTGCTCGCGTGGCCGCTGCTCGGTCTGGTCTGGATTTATCGCTTTCTTGTTTCGCCGTGGCTAGGCAACAACTGCCGCTATTCTCCAAGCTGTTCTCAGTACGCGCTGGACGCATTGCGTTTGCACGGGGCCTTTCGCGGCAGCTGGCTCGCGATCAAACGAATCGGTCGATGCCACCCGTGGGGTGGTTCTGGCTACGACCCGGTACCGGAAAAACAGGACGACCCCGTTGAAGCCGACTGAGTTTATTCGCGAATTCCTGACGCCGGCGATAGTGCCGCCCGTGTTGTTCGCGCTAATTCTTTTCTACGTCTTGTTCGAGATCGCATCGCTAGGTCGAATGTTTGGCCTTGTTCTCGCGCTGATTCTAGCGACGCCGCTGGTCGTTTTCGTATTGCCTGCGCTGTTGCGTTACCTGATGGTGGTTCTTGAGGCGCGTGCGTACGGGCGAGAGCCGGAACCCCTGGATATCAATCTACTATCGTGGCTGGGCAACGTTTGGACATTGTTTCCGATCGTGCACGTCGCCGCGTTCGTCTATGCGGTTTATGTCACCGCTAGCTATTTTGGTGGCGCTGCTGCACTCAGCGTTGCAGTGGCGTACGCAATGTTCTTGCCGGCGTCATTGATCGTTCTAGCGGTTTCTCATTCAGCGTTGGCGAGTCTGAATCCAATTACGCTATTTGAACTTGTTAAACGCTGTGGATTTGTCTACTTGATCGGTCCCGCTTTCGTGATTGCGGCGACCTGGGTCGTGATTCGTATCAACGTCGCTTTAAATACCGACATGTTCACCGAATTCGTCAGTTTCTACTTTATTTTTGCGGCGTTTGCGGTTTTTGGCGGCATGGTGCGGCCCTTGCAGCTGCAGCGTGAGCTAGATATTCCGATGCCTGCGAGTATCGATGAGGAGACAGAGCGGGACCGACACCTATCGCAACGCACGATGGTGTTGAATCACGCTTACGGAATTGTCAGTCGCGGTAATCGCGCGCAAGGATTGGAGCATATTTACAAAGCATTGGCTGACGATTCCAACGATGAGGCTGGTTGGGCCTGGTTCTTTGACAACATGTTGCGCTGGGAAAACCCGGAAGCGGCTTTGGTGTTCGCGCAGCAATATGTGCACGAGTTGCTGCGTTATGGGGAAAACGTCAAAGCAGTGAAGATCATGATGCGCTGTCGAATGGTGAACCCCGCATTCAAGCCCTTGGTTGAAGACCTGGATATTGCCGCGGCAGCCGCCGAGGAATGTCACAACGAGGAGTTGGCGAGCTTCTTGCGATAGCTGTTATAGAAATGCGCGGTAGCGAGTACTAACGATCCGAATACCGTAAATATTCTGTCTGCGGCCAGGCCGAGCTGTGTATGCGCCACGGTGGCACCGACAATCAGCAGCAGCATGCCCAGCGCGCCGCCGGCCACGATGCGCAGGTTACGGTGACGGCGATATCCAATAGCCAAGGCAAGGGTGCTCAGAGGAATGACGAGCACCAGCACCTGATAGTGCAGGTGTGTCTCCGAGTACTGCGCAAGAAAAGGCACACCCACCACGATGAGTGGCAGCGCCAGGCAATGTACGAGGCAAAGCGCCGACAGCGCTACTGCCGCGCCGTCGAGCCAATCGCGCGATTTTTGTGTATTTTGAGTAATTGTGTATCTTGATTAACAGGGGTATCAGATATTAAGGATATAGTATAACATTTACTCCTTCAAGCGTTTTAAAAACAATAACTTACGAATCAAATTGAGTGACACTAAAGCATGGACAAACGATTATTAGCGGTACTGCATTGCCCGGTTACCCACACAGGGTTGGCTATGGCCAAGCCGGCGATCTTGAATTCAGTTAATGCAGCGATTGCAGCAGGTGAGCTGAGTAACCATGACGGCCGCACGTTGCTCGAGCCGCTTGGCGATGCATTACTGACTGACGACGGTAAGGTCCTGTATCCGGTCGCTGATGGGATACCGGTCCTGCTGGAAGGAGAGTCGATCAATATGGAGCAGCTTGGTTGACGATGCTTTCCGCAGATTCCGCGCCCCTGTATGATCTGGCGGCATATCCTTTGATTCTGACTGCGTGAAAATACAGGCCAACCAGCTCCAATCGCATCTGCAAAAAAACCTGGCGCCCTGCTATTTGGTTAGCGGCGACGAGCACCTGCTCGCGGCTGAAGCGCTCGACGTTCTTCGAGAGGGCGCACGCCAGAAGGGTTTTACGTCTCGCGATCTGCACATTGCTACAACCGGTTTCGACTGGTCTTCGTTGCGTGACACGACAGCAAATCTTTCCTTGTTTGCGGAGCGCCGCATCGTCGAGCTTCGACTACCGACCGGCAAGCCAGGGCGGGTTGGTAGCCAGGCAATCGTCGACTTGATCGAGAACACTGGCAGCGACCTGATGCTGATCGTCGTGGCGCCGAAGCTTGATCGTAGCGGCCAGTCGTCGAAGTGGGTCAAAGCGCTGGAGTCCGCAGGCGTCAATGTGACTATTTGGCCGATCGGTCCGCGCGAATTGCCCGGTTGGATCGGGGAGCGTATGCGCAGGGTCGGTTTGCAGCCGGATCGCGACGCTATCGCGATGATCGCAGATCGCGTCGAGGGTAATTTACTTGCTGCCGGTCAGGAGATAGAGAAGCTTCGCTTGCTGCATGGTGAGGGCAAGGTCAGCGCTGATGACGTCAGTTCAGCGGTCGCAAATAGCAGTCGCTTTGATGTCTTCAAGCTCGTTGATGCTGCATTGGTTGGTGACTCGAAGCGCGCCTTGAAGGTACTGGCAGGACTGCAGGCGGAGGGAGTTGAACCGGTCATTATTGTTTGGGCTCTCACACGCGAGCTGCGCACGCTGGCCAGACTTACGGACTTTATGGCGGGCGGTATGGATTTGGCGAACGGCATGCAAAAAGCCGGAGTTTGGCGCAATCGTCAGGACTTGGTGCGAGCCTGCGTTGCGCGTCATCAGTCACGCGACTTTCACCACCTTCTGATGGCTACCGGCACGGCAGATCAGGCCGCAAAAGGGCAGCGACAGGCCGATCCGTGGCAGGTAATTACCGCTATCGTCCTGGAGTTGACGATGGGCCGGCGGAGGGCTGCGTGAGCCCAATCGGGATTTTTGGCGGCACTTTCGATCCCATTCACTACGGTCATCTGCGAACAGCGTTCGAGATGCTGCAGGCGTTGCGATTCAGTGCGGTACGGTTTGTACCCAGTGGTGATCCACCCCACCGCGGTGAGACCTACGCTACAGCGCCAGTGCGTCTGGAGATGGTCGCGTCAGCAACACGTAACGAACCCCGGTTTGTTGTCGATGATCGTGAACTCAGGCGGGACGGCCCGTCATACACGGTGGATACGCTTGCTTCGATGCGTCAGGAACAACCTGATGTGCCGATGGGTCTCATTCTGGGAATGGACGCTTTCCTTGGTTTGACCAGTTGGCATCGGTGGGAAGAGATTCTCGGCTTTGCACACATTGTGGTCGCACATCGGCCTGGCTGGCGCGCGCCCGATATTGGACCGCTAGGTGAACTGATAACTGAACACGGAACGCACCGCATTGACGACCTGCACGAACAAACGAATAACCGCATTCACATTCATGCTGTTACACAACTTGAAATATCATCAACCGAAATTCGCGAGCTCGTGCTGGCAGGGCGGGACCCGCGATTTCTTATGCCAGACGTTGTTCGCGACGTCATAATGAATAGCAGTTGCTATTCCAAGTAAGAGGTTTTTTTGACTAAAAAGAGAAAATTTGGAAATGAGAGAACTAAATGAATAGCGAAAAACTGAGTGCACTCATTGTTGCCGCTCTCGAGGATGTTAAGGGGCACGATATCGTGACGCTGGATGTTCGCAAGATGACCAACGTTACGGACTATATGATCGTCGCCAGCGGCACCTCCAGTCGTCACGTAAAGGCGCTCATAGAAAACGTTGCCGACAGAGCGCGTGAAGCAGGCCGCCGTCCTATCGGCATTGAAGGCGAAGAGGGTGGAGAATGGGTGTTGCTGGACCTGCAGGACGCGCTGGTCCACGTCATGCTGCCGAAAGTACGTGAGTTCTATAACCTCGAGAAACTCTGGTCGATGGGGGCACCTCGGGAATTGGCGGCGACTGACCAGTAGTGCACATTCGACTGATCGCTGTCGGTGATCGGCAACCGGGTTGGGTTGACGACGCTTTCAAGAATTACTCAGGACGATTTCCGCGCGAATGGAAGTTTCGTATCGACTGTATCGCAACCGCGCGACGGTCAAAAAACAACAAGACACAAAACGCGATGGATGCGGAGTGCGAGCAAATACTGTCGCGCATAAAATCAACCGAACAAGTTGTCCTTCTGGATGAGAGAGGTAAGCAATTGACCAGCCAGACTCTGGCAACCCGACTGCTCGATTGGCAGGCTGACGGCCGCGATCTGTGTTTCGTCATCGGTGGACCTGATGGAGTTGCGGATGCCTGCCGGCAGCGCGCCGATACCATCTGGTCATTGTCAGACCTGACCTTGCCGCACGGACTTGCCCGCGTTCTTTTCTCCGAGCAGATGTATCGCGCCTGGTCGTTGCAAACCGGACACCCGTACCATCGTGAGTGAGACCACTCCAGTGCTGCATTTGGCTTCAGCGTCGCCGCGGCGTGCCGAAATTCTTGATGCGCTTGGCGTCGCCTATTCCGTGGGCGGAGTGGATTTGGACGAAGAACGATTGGCTGGAGAATCTCCCGACGCGATGGTAGTGCGCCTGGCGAGCGCGAAAGCGGCCGTCGCGCGCTTGACGCATTCGTTGCCGGTATTGGCCGCAGACACCATGGTTGTGGTCGATGACGTGGTATTCGGTAAACCACAGGATCAGGACGATGCGCTTGCCATGCTTGCCCGCTTGTCTGGTCGTAAGCATCAGGTCATGACGGGCATAGCAATACTCTGGGATGCGGGTCATGAGACGGAATTGTCGGTCAATGAAGTCCGATTTCGCGAAATCGGTCCTGACGAAGCACTCGCATACTGGCAAAGTGGGGAGCCCCGCGGAAAGGCCGGAGCCTATGCTATTCAGGGTCTTGGTGGTGTTTTCGTTGAGAATATACAGGGTAGTTACTCGGGGGTGGTCGGGCTCCCCGTATTTGAGACGGCGGAATTAATGACCGCCGCTGGCATTGACGTAATCAAGAGAGCAGCAATGGAATGACTGTCGAGTCGGCTAAAGAAGAGATTCTCATCAATGTCACGCCAAATGAGGTGCGTGCGGCGTTGTTGGAGAATGGCGTAGTCCAGGAAGTGCACATCGAGCGCGCAGAGCGCCGTGGTGTGATTAGCAATATTTACAAAGGCCGGGTCATGCGCGTGCTACCTGGAATGCAGGCTGCTTTCATTGAGATCGGCTTGCAACGAACCGCGTTTCTGCACGTGTCCGACATAGTCCGAAAAACCAGTTCCGATGAGTCGCCAGGTGAGGAGGCAAGCATCCGCGATCTGGTCAAAGAGGGCGATGAACTGCTGGTGCAAGTCGTCAAAGACCCTATCGGCAACAAGGGCGCGCGACTGACGACGTTTATTACCTTGCCGTCGCGGCATCTGGTGTTGATACCCAACGGTGATGCTGTTGGAATTTCGGCGCGCATAGAAGATGACGATGAGCGTGAGCGCTTGCGGGCACAGCTTGAAGAGCTGCTGGCAGAACAGGACGTCGATTGCGGCGTTATCGTTCGCACCGTTGCGGAGGGCATAGATGCCCGTGCGTTGCAGGCAGACTTAAAGTATCTGACGAAATTGTGGGAGGTCGTTCAGGAACGGTGCAGCAACGCTAGAGTAAAAACACTGGTACATGAGGATTTGTCGTTGCCGCTGCGCGTATTGCGTGATTTCGTGACTAGCGACGTCGAACATATTTTGGTCGACTCAGAAGAGGACTTTGCCGCCATGCAGGAATTCTCGGCTACTTTTTTGCCTGAAGTAGCGCCGATGCTTGAGTTGTATCAAAGGCGCAGGCCCATCTTCGATTTGCATTCGGTCGAGGATGAAATCAGCAAGTCCCTGGATCGCAGTATCGCTCTGAAATCAGGTGGTTATATTATTTTTGATCAGACCGAAGCGATGACTACCGTTGACGTCAATACCGGCGGCTATGTCGGTCATCGCAACCTTGAAGAAACGATTTATCGCACTAATCTCGAAGCGGCTGTGAGTATCGGAAGGCAGCTACGGCTGAGAAATCTGGGCGGTATCATCATCATCGACTTCATCGATATGGAAGAAGTCGAACACCGCGAGAATGTCCTCGCGATGCTTGAGAAGTCACTCGAGAAAGACCACTCGCGTCACCAGATCATGCCGGTGTCGCCACTTGGGCTGGTTGAGATGACCAGAAAACGAACTCGCGAAAGCCTGCAACACGTTTTGTGCGAGGACTGTCCACACTGCTCCGGCCGCGGTTTCGTTCTGACGGCAGAAACGGTTTGCTTCGAGGTGTTTCGTGAGGTCAACCGACAGTCGCGACAATTTGAATTCGACGAGGCAATGGTGCTCGCGCATCAGGGCGTAATCGATCTCTTGCTGGATGAACAAGCACCCAGCCTGGCAAAGCTGGAGAAGCAGACGGGCAAGACGATTCGCCTGCAACCGGAAACTCTTTACATGCAGGATCAGTTTGACGTCGTGTTGATGTGATAAAGGGACTGCTACAACGATTGCTCAGAATCGCGGCGTACGCGGCGGCGGCCGTCGTTATTTTGTTGGCGATTGCAGTGGGGCTGTTTCGCTTATTCCTGCCGCGGCTGCCTGAATACCAGGAGGACATTAAGGTATGGGCCAGCGCCGCTATCGGTATGGAAGTGCAGTTCTCTGGCATGGATGCACGTTGGGGCTTAAGCGGACCTGAAGTCGAGTTTTTCAAAGCAGAACTGCTTTCGATGGAAACCGGTGCGACCATTATTGCCGCGGAACAAGTCAGCGTCGGCATTGCACTGTCGCGAATCATCAACGACAGAAAAGCGGTCGTTGATCGCATCATCGTGCGCGACTCTACGCTTGAGATTCGTCAACTTGAAGACGGGCAATGGTGGGTTCAGGGAAGCCCGCCTAACGAATTGCTGCCGGCGCGGCCAAGAAGTGAAAATGACGGCGAAATCGGTCGTATCGAGGTATTCGGTGAAGATCTGACAGTGCAACTTCTGCAGCCGGGAGTGGCGCAACCCAGAGAATTTGAAATACCTAATCTCTTGATCAGTCGGGATGGCGTCAGAACAGCCGTCGATGCGACTATTAATTTGCCGGGAGATATCGGTGACAGTCTGACAATCGCAGCGATGCAACTCGTTGCTGTTGACGACGAAGAGCCGGTTTGGAACATCAACGTCGACATTGAAGATGTTGAGCTTGCAGGGATATCTACTCTGCACACCAGCGAGGCAGCGCAATTTCAGTCCGGCCAGGGCGACTTGCGCCTGTCCTTTGCGATAGACAACGCTCGACTGAGCAGCGCCGCCGCTGAGATCGATTTTGACGACGTCAGCGTCGGTTATTCGCCTGCATTTTCTTTCGATGGTCGTCTCGAACTGCTCAACGACATCGACGGCTGGCTGATTGCTGCGGATGGCTTTCGACTTGAAACAGGCAACGGTGTCTGGCCTTCGACCGACCTGCGCGTCGAGGCCGGAACTGATAGCGAAGGCAATATTGAGAGGATTGATGTACGCGCCTCATTTCTTAAGATTGACGACGCTCGAGTTTTTCGGCCGTGGCTCAAGCCCGCACAACAGCAGCAGCTTGATGACTATGCACCCGATGGCAGCATCAGGAATCTTGAACTAACGGTAAGCGATCTCGATACGGACGCACCGAAATTTACCGGCGCCGTTGAATTAGATCGTGTCGGTGTTGCAGCGGTTGGAAAATTTCCGGGAGTGCGCGGTTTTTCCGGGCTGCTGCGATCGGACAGTACGGGTGGCCTGTTCGAAGTCAGATCCACAGATTTATCGCTTGATCTGCCAACTCAGTTACCCGATCCGGTGCTGCTGAATGAATTGTCCGGTACTCTGATTTGGCGGCGCAGCGACAATCGAACGACAGTGCTTTCGGACAGCATCGTTTTCAACAACGAAGACTTCGCTTTCGAAACCAATGTCGAAATGACTTTGGAGGACGGCAGCCGCAAACCTGTTATTGATCTTGCCAGTACGTGGAGCGTCAACGATATAGGGATTGCCAAAAAGTACATTCCCTACTTTCCGAGTGTTCCAACCACCAGCGAATGGCTCGAGGAGGGTTTGCTGGCGGGCCGCATACCGCGCGGAACGGTGCGACTATACGGCCCATTGGATAAGTGGCCATTTGACGGTGGCGAAGGACATTTTCATGTCGATGCTAACGTTCGTGATGCACGGATCATGTACCAGCGCCGTTGGCCGGCAGCCGAATTCAGTAGCCTCGACATTGCAGTGGACAACATGCGCTTGCACACCGCGAAAAATACTATCGTCAATGAAGGCGTCGAGATCATAGATGCACGCGTCGAGATCGATGATTTCAGGAATCCTAACTTGAGTGTGATTCTGGAAACGGAGGGCTCACTTGATGCGATACGAACGCTGCTCGCTAATAGTCCGGTTGGAATTGACGCGCTCAAAGGCAAATTGGATCGGGTTGCGATCGAGGGTGATGGCGCCATCGAACTGGACCTCACGGTACCTCTCCGCGATTCTCAGAATTTTGAATTTACGTCGATTGTGCAGACCGACTCGGCCGCATTTCAGATGGAGGGGTTTCCCGCAACACTCACCGAGCTAGGCGGCAAGGTTACGCTCAGCCGTGATGACATCAGTAGCGAGGCATTGGTCGGTACGTTCCTCGGCAGTCCGGTTAGCATCGATTTGCAGCCGGCGCCAGAATCCATGCCGGGCTACCGAATTATTGCGAGCGCTTCCGGAACAGCTACAGCCGAAGCGCTGCTCGATGAACTAGGCTTACCGTTGCGCGGCGATATATCCGGCGCGACAGCCTTTGAGGCTCGTTTGTTATTTGCGCGCGCTCAGGAAGAGGATCAGCAACCATTCCAGATTGACCTGACGAGTGAGCTTGATGGTCTTGCCATCGACCTCCCTGAGCCGCTTTCAAAGAATGTTGAGGAAAAATTTCCTCTCAGCGCCGTTGTACGACTACCGTCCGAGTCAGATTCAATCGTCACCACGGGTTTGGCGCAGGACCTCTTATCCTGGCGACTGGAATTCACTAAAGCGAATGATCGCTGGGACCTTGATCGAGGTGTAGTTGCGTTTGGCGTTGCGGCAGCTGGCGAAGCGGAAACGCGTGGCCTGCATCTTCGCGGCCATGCGGAAACTGTAACTCTTCAAGACTGGCTCGATCGCAGGGGCGATACAGATTCAAAGATAGCCTTGGGTACGCGGATTCGTTCTGCGGATATGACGGTCGACAATTTGTACCTGTTCGGCCAGCACATTCGTGATCACCGGGTTCGTCTGGATCGTGGCGGGCAAGAGTGGCTGGTGAAATTTGACGGCGCTGATATCGTCGGGTCCGCTTCTGTGCCTTACGATTTTAACGCCGGTCGACCATTAGTACTGGATATGGAAAGGCTGGTATTGCCCGGCGATGAGAGTGGCGTTTCGCCCGAGTCCACGTCGAACCTCGATCCGAGGACACTGCCGCCGATCACGATTGATGCCGAGGAATTTGCGATTGGTACGCGTTTTCTCGGTGCTGTTCACGCCACGCTGCTGAAAACGCCGGATGGTCTTGAGACCGATGATCTGCAAACTACAGATCCGACGTTTGAGGTTTCCGGCTCTGGTCGCTGGATCATAGATGAGTCGGACCCGGACGGAAGCCACACTTACCTTTCGGCCAGCATGACCAGCAGCGATGTTGAAAAGACGATGTCGCGACTGGATTATGAGCCGGGGATTGTGTCGGAGGATTTCTCGGTCGAATTTAACGTAGATTGGTCCGGCGGCCCGCGTGACGAATTTCGCGAATCGTTAAACGGCGATGTAACGGTCCGTGTTGGCATTGGTCAGCTGAGCGAGGTCGAGCCGGGCGCAGGTCGCATGATCGGAGTAATGAGCGTTGTGGCGTTGCCACGGCGTCTGTCGCTCGATTTTCGAGATGTATTCAACAAGGGTTTCGGTTTTGATCAGATTCGTGGCCGATTCAGGCTGGACAATGGTCAGACCTATACCTGCAATTTATTGTTAGAAGGACCGGCGGCCCAGATCGGGGTTATCGGTCGTGCTGGCATGGTGGATCGGGACTATGATCAGACCGCCGTTGTCAGCGCCAGTTTCGGCAATGCATTACCCGTGGTTGGTGCAGCCTTGGGCGGTCCCGCGGTAGCGGTGGTCGTCCTGATATTTTCACAAATTTTCAAAAAACCGTTGTCCGAAGTTGGTCAGGTCTACTACGGTATCAGTGGCTCCTGGGATGAGCCGGTCATCGAGACGGTAACGGCAAAACAGTTCGCAGAGCAGGGCGAACGATCGGGCTGCCTGGAAGAGGCGGAATAATATGCGAGTAGCTGCGATTCAGATGAACAGCGGAGCTGATGTCGCCGCCAATCTGGAACTTGCCGGCAGCTTGTTGGCGGAAGCTGCGGCTGACGACGTACAAGTTGCCGTGCTGCCGGAGAATTTCGCGCTGATGCCCAGGAAGGGCCGCGACAAATCGGCGCACGCGGAAAGCAACGGTAGCGGTCCGATCCAGGAATTTCTTGCCTCGGCCTCGCGACAGCATGCAATGTGGATCGTGGCCGGCAGCATGCCGCTGGCGTCGCCGCAGCCGCAACGAGTCTTCGGTGCCTGCCCTGTTTACGACGCGGCTGGCGAAGTGCAGGCCTGCTATCGAAAGATTCACCTGTTCGACGTCAAGCTGCCGGATCTGGATGAGGCGTATCAGGAGTCCTGGTCGATGTTCCCGGGCGATGATCTGGTATGCGTTGATTCGCCGATCGGACGTATCGGCTTGGCGATTTGTTACGACATGCGATTTCCGGAGATGTTCAGAAGGCTCGTCGATGACGGCGCCACCGTTTTCACGGTGCCGGCAGCGTTCACGAAAGTAACGGGTACTGCGCATTGGCATACACTGCTGCGGGCTCGGGCGATCGAAAATCTGGCGTATGTGATCGCCCCCGGGCAATATGGCGAGCACGCGGACGATAGAACAACGTACGGTCATTCAATCATTATCGATCCCTGGGGCCGTGTTCTGGCAGAACAGGCTTCCGGCAACTGTGTTGTCGCCGCCGATATCGACCCCGATCTACCTACACAGCTACGTGCTGAGTTTCCAGCGCTGGCAAACAGGCGCTTTTTGGCCGACTAACAATTGGAAAAAGTTTGAGCGACAGCCAACAAAATACTATCGATGCCGTAATCCTGCGCACGCTGGAACCGGCAGGTCTGAATGAGCAACATCTGAATGCGACGCTAAATTCGATGATGCAGGGCGGCGTGGACTATGCCGACCTGTATTTTCAGGTAAGTCGTCAGGAAAGCTGGTCTCTCGAGGACGGCATTATTCGTGAGGGTAGTTTCAGCCTCAATCAAGGCGTCGGCGTGCGCGCGGTCAGCGGCGAAAAAACCGGATTCGCTTATTCGGATGAGCTCATGTTGCCGGCGTTGCAACAAGCCGCATCCGCTGCGAAGGCTATTGCCCGGGCTGGTGAGTCGAAGTCTTTGCAAGCCTGGCAACGAAACCAGCTGGTGCCGCTGTATCCGCTCGTTGATCCGATAACGAGTATCAGCGATGAGCAGAAAACCGCGTTGCTCTCCGAAATTGATGTGGCGACGCGAGCGCTGGATAAACGCATCGAACAAGTCATGGTCAGTTTGTCGAGTAGCCATGACCTGGTACTGATCGCAGCCTCCGATGGCACCTTGGCCGCTGACATCAGGCCGCTGGTACGGCTAAACGTTAGCGTGATTCTTGAGGACAATGGCCGCCGTGAGCAAGGTTATGCGGGCGGCGGCGCGAGAGGGGACCTTAACTATTTTCTCTCTGGCGAGGTGGCGATGGATTACGCCCGTGAATCTGTCCGCCAAGCCGCAGTTCAAATGGAAGCAATCGCAGCGCCGGCGGGCACCATGCCGGTCGTTCTGGGGCCTGGCTGGCCTGGAATCTTGTTGCACGAGGCGGTTGGCCATGGCCTGGAGGGTGATTTTAATCGCAAGGGGACTTCGGCATTTTCCGGCCGTGTGGGCGAGCGCGTAGCGTCAGAGGACTGCACAATTGTTGATGATGGCACCTTGCCTAATCGTCGTGGGTCGCTGGCGATAGACGATGAAGGCACCGAGGGCAAGTACAACGTACTGATCGAAAACGGAATTTTGCGGGGGTACATGCAGGACAAACTCAATGCTCGATTGATGGGCGTTGAACCTACTGGCAACGGACGCCGAGAGTCTTTTGCACACATGCCGATGCCGCGCATGACCAACACCTACATGCTGGCGGGTCCGCATGTGCCGGAAGACATCATCGCGTCTGTCGATAAAGGTCTATACGCGCCGAATTTCGGTGGTGGCCAGGTGGATATCACGTCGGGCAAGTTCGTGTTTTCGGCGAGCGAGGCGTATCTGATCGAGAACGGAAAAATCACCGTGCCGGTGAAGGGTGCAATGCTGATCGGAGATGGTCCTGAAGCATTGTCGAAGATTTCGATGATCGGCAATGACTTGCAGTTGGACTCAGGTGTAGGCACTTGCGGCAAGGAAGGCCAGTCTGTTCCGGTAGGCGTAGGTCAGCCGACACTCAAGATTGACGAGATAACCGTAGGCGGCACGGCCTGACGATACTTGACATAATTTCGTCCTCTCTACTTCACATTTAGGTCTGTGAGTTCGTTCACGCAATTCAAATCAGCATTTATGTAATGTTGCTGGGTCACATGGAGGGACATTGCAATGGCATTCGAAAATACGATCACTGAGGTAGGAATGGACGCTAAATCTCGACAACTGGTTCAGCGGCTACGTGAAGAAGGGCAAGAGTACGAGCCGGATCTGGACGTAGAGGGCATGTCAGACTCCATCCTGTCGCGCATTCTTGGGCTCTTTAGCCGGGGTCGCTAGTCACTAAATCAGACTCAATTCCACTGGACTCAGTGGCCATGGCTATGGACAATCAATAACCATGTGGGTTTCTAAACCAATCTACGAATTTCTGCCGTATTTCTACCTGTTGGTAGGTGCGCTCTGTCTGGGCGCGTCAATGTATGTGAACCACTGGTACTGGCCCACTATTTGCTTTGCAACCGGACTGACTTGCCTCGTCGCAGGACTGGTTGTATTGCTAAAGCGGCGCGACTATCGAAATACAGAGCGCCGCAGCGGCCAGTGAGACCTGATCTAACCAAAAGTGGCTGAACGCCCGTCCTCATCGAGTTCTTCGTCTTGGTTTTCGTCTGGGTCTCGAAGGTCCGTGTAAACAAGATCGTGCGCGCCGATCGCGACAGAGTCGCCACTCGCTAACAAATGTTTCTTAACCTGTCGTTCGCCAAAAAAGACGCCATTGGTACTGTTCAGGTCTTCGACAATACAACCCTTTTCATCGATGATCAGTTGCGCGTGATGTCGACTGACGAATTTACTCTGAATGCAGATCTCATTGTCTGGAGAGCGACCGATGATAATTCGACCTGGCCCAAAGGTTTGTACTGCAACCACCACACCGTCTGCAAGAATTTCAATCTGAGTCGAATGCGCCGAAGGTCCGTGGCGCGCTATTACTTGGTCGAGTGTGTTGAAGCGGCCAGTATCACTCTCGTATTCTTTCCAACTCAATTCGGTGGCCGCGGCCATAATGTCATCGGCCGTCAATGTTGTCTTTTCGTCGGCAAAGGCGATCAACAGAGCCGTATCGCACAGCGTATTTACCAAGCGCGGAATGCCGCCTGTATATCTGGCAATTACGTCATAGCAATCGTCGCCAAAAACACTATCGTCTGCGCAGCCTGCAACCGTCATACGGTGCCTGATGTAAGGGCCCAAATCGCTCAAGTCGAGTGGACCAAGGTGGAATTTCAGGCGAACTCTCTGCAGTAGTTGCGTCAGGTTCGGCGATTCCAGTGTTTCCTTGAGTTCGGGTTGGCCGGCCAGAATAATGCGCAGCACTTTTTCTTTATGGGTTTCGATTCCGGAGAGCATTCGAACTTCCTCGAGCACCTTGGTGCTGAGGTTCTGTGCCTCGTCGATGATGAGTACGACTTTCTTGCCGTTTGAATATTGCTCGATCAGGAAACTGTTAAGAATATCGAGCAATTCAACCTTGCGTTTATCGAATGGCTTAAAGCCAAATTCCGTCAACACGGCCTGTAAAAATTGTGTAGCCGTCAGCTGCGTTTGCGACACTACTGCATAGACAACATCGTCATCGAGTTCGGCCAGAAATGACTGCAACAACGTCGTCTTGCCTGAGCCAATTTCACCTGTGATTACGACGAAGCCATCTGCTAGCCAGATGGTTGACTCCATATACGCCTTTGCGCGCGCGTGCTGCATGCTCCAATAAAGGAAATCTGGGTCAGGCGTCAGCCGAAATGGCTGCTCTTTGAGTTTAAAGTGCTCTAGATAAGACATAGAAGTATCATTTTTTTGCCAGTTTACCCGGTTCTTCAGTGAATGTGCCTTGCGCCAGTTCCATTGTACCCAGAGTACTAGGTCACACTTTGCTCGATTTCGCTGACTAAGCGCTCACGTTCGGCGGTCGAGTCTGCGATTATCGTAATGTGGCCCAGTTTCCGACCGGGTCTGGCCTCTTTTCCATAATCATGCAGGGTGCCAGTTTGCAGCATTCGCGCCGTATCTGGAATTTTTCCGATCAGGTTCAGCATCCCGGCGTGGCCGCGCAACAGCGGGGCTATGAGGCTGGCATCGCTTATCGCGAGCAAATGTGCAGTAAATTGGCTCGGCTGCGCTCCTTCGATCGTCCAGTGCCCTGAATTGTGGACCCGTGGCGCAAACTCATTCGCCATCAGTCGATCGCCTGTGACAAATAACTCAAGCGCCAGAACGCCGACATAGTCCAGTGCTTCGAGCAGGCGGCGCAGGTATTGCTCTGCGCGGAGAGTCAGGGGCTCGTTGGCAACGGGCGCGCGCGAGGTGTGCAATATGCCGTCGACATGCTGATTTTGCGTCAATGGATAGCTAATGATGTCCCCGCTCGGATTGCGCGCGCCGATAGCTGAAACCTCGTAGTCAAAATCGACCCACTGCTCTGCAATAAGCTCAGTGCCGCCAAGCTCTTGCCAGGCGACAGAGATGTCAGCGGCAGTTTTGACGACAAACTGACCCTTGCCGTCATACCCAAGTCGGCGCGTCTTCAATACCAATGGCAAACCGATCGTTGCCGCGGCCGTCTCAAGATCCGCTTTTGAATCGACGCGGTGAAATGCCGCTAACGGGATATCCAGGCTCGTGAACAACTGCTTTTCTGTAAGTCTGTCCTGAGCATGTAACAAGGCCGCAGGTGGCGGGTAGACCGGTACGCGGTCACTGATTTCATCCAAAGCCGCAATCGGAACATTCTCAAACTCGTAAGTCACAACATCGCAGGTTTCTGCGAGTGTGGACAATGCAGTTGCATCGTCAAATGCGGCTTGTATGACTTCTCCGCAGGCAGCGGCCGGCGGAGAAGGTGACGGATCGACGAATACACATTGCATGCCGAGATCGCGCGCGGCGTATCCAAGCATCTGGCCGAGCTGGCCGGCGCCAATAATGCCGATTCGCA
>CAYWYT010000023.1:0-17176 GCA_964462665.1 uncultured Woeseiaceae bacterium
TTTTGAGTGAAAACAATCCTGTAGACTTTCAATCGGTTGAGTCTCGTCGCAGTTCGAAATCAGACCGGCGCATGTCGCCATTGCGGCGCCTGTACTATTCTCTGAGCACACCAATCTTGCGCGTCATTCTTCGCCTGATATCCTCAACCTACCGAGTCGAAGCAGTCATAGGTGCCGAGAATATTGAGCCCTATCTTGACGGTAAGGCCGTTTGCGCGCCCGTCTATTGGCACCAGCATCATATTTTATGCTCAGCGCTGGTCAAAGGGTGGGTCAAGCGCGGCTTCAAAGCCTGTTTTCTGGTTTCAGGATCAGTCGACGGCGAAGTCCCGGAGCGCGTCGCTCGCGCCTGGGGCGCAGAGGTTATTCGCGGCTCAGCCAACCAGAGTGGCGCCCTTGCCCTGCGCGACATGCAAAGCATGATGAAAAAGGGCCACTCGATAGTCACGACCGCAGACGGCCCACGCGGCCCCCAACACGAAATCAAGTCCGGCTTCATTGTCATGGCGAGAATCGGCGGTATTCCCATATTGCCTGTGTCTTGTGCCGCTGCCTGGAGCTGGGAACTGCCTCGCTGGGATGAATTCATGATCCCATTGCCTTTCAGCCGTGTTGTCTACGCCATCGGTGAGCCCTATGTCATTCCGGCCGATGCCCGGCTGGATGCTTTGGAGCCGCACCGCCTGAACGTTCAGGAAGCAGTCATGTCTCTAATGAGACAATCCGAGGATAGGCTGCAGTCACAGTAAGGGATTTGCATGGCGTCCGGACTCAAATTTCGTAGCTTGATAACGATCGTAGCCATCGCGCTGACGGCTTCGCAAGCCTGCGCGGATACCGCGCTAACGCCACACAAAGCGCAATATAAGGTAAAGATCAGCGTATTTGGCGGCCAGCTAAATACGCAGCTGTCGACCACTCCGGACGGCTACGTCGCCACGCACAGCATTAAGACGACCGGCATGACGCGTATGCTTTCCAGGGGCGAAATCAATGAAACGTCAAGCTTCGACAGAGTCCCGAGCGGTATTCGGCCCGAGACATTCGAGTCAAACGATACTCTGACTCCGGGCAAGATACGGACATCGATTCAATTTGACTGGGCGGCAGGTACAGCGAGCGGCACGGTCAACGATGAGGTCGTTACTTCCTCTCTGGACGAAATCGCATACGACCGAGTGTCTATTCAATACGAGCTCATGTCCGACCTGATGACTGGCGAGCCCTCAAAAAACTACATTTTGTATGATGTCGACAAACTCAAGACCATAGAAGTCCGCTCTATCGGCACTCGCACCGTAAAAGTGCCTGCTGGAGAATACGAAGCGATTGGATTGGAGCATCAGTCGGTCGGCTCCAAGCGAATTACAACGATGTGGTGTGTCCAGGAATTAGATTACCTGCCGGTCATCATCGAACAACGCCGCAAAGGCGATTTGAAAATGCGGGCTGTTTTGAGCAGCTATTCCCCACTCAAGACTTGAGGGATGACCGGGTCAGGGCGATTTTAAGTCAGGGCTATAGCAAGCTGTAGAAACAGAAACATCGATGCCGTAACCAGCGCGCCAAAGAACAAGCAAACACTCCAGCGAGCCACGTCTTGAGCGTGCGTGACACCAGCAATGACCGGAACAACCGGCAACAGCGCCAGACAAGTCAGCGGGTAAACGACAATCGCAAGCCGTGGGTAGCGATACGCCCAACATTGCAGCTCCGGGCAACCACGCATTGCTATTGCTACGTCGCTCAAGTCGCCCATTTCCCGGCCGGCCCTTCGCTGGGCCGTCGCCGAATCGCAACCCGTCACTAACTCCGCTTCAACCAGGTCGTCCAGGTGTTCCTGAAGCTCCATGATGGTGCGACGAATATGCCGCGGCGCAATTCCGGCTTGCAGTAACTCCGAGCGAAACTGTTTGAAATTGGGATCAGGCATAACTGGGGTTTTCCAGCGCGTTTGTTATGCCACCCTGAATTCGCAGCCAATCCATATGCAACTTGTTAAGACGCTGGCGTCCCTTGGCTGTCAACGCATAATAGACTCGGGTTCGTCCGGCGACAGGCTTGCGCCGTGATTTTAGTGATCCGCTGCGTTCCAGGCCGTGCAGAACCGGATAGATAACCCCTTCGCCCAGAGATATAGCCTCTCCTGTAGCACTACGAATGGATCGAACCAATTCGTAACCGTACATCTCGTTCTGGTCCAGAAGCCTGAGTAGTAAGAGCTCGGGAACGCCGCTCATGAAGGGAGGATTGCTTTGCGCCATACGAAATAACCTGCGTGCTCAATCCGGTCGAACATACCTCGAACTAAAAGGTATGTCAATATTTACTTTGTGGTTCTAGGCATGCAAACTATACCTAGAACTTCAAGGCATACACACGGTGCGGGGAAACAAGTTGAGGATGCACTCATGTTCGCAAATTTCGCTACTGCTATTCCGACCGGAGCTGCCATCACATTCATGCTGCTATTCGCCATGCAGTCACTGATTGCGATGCAACCTGGTTTTATTGCTGATACGACCCGCAATGAACCACTCGTGTTTCTCTATGTGGATCCACCAGATCAGCTCAATACGAAGGACTTTCAAGTGATCGACCTACCGGACGTCGTGCCGGCTCCTCCAACCCAGCCGCTGCAGGAATTCACAAAGGGCGGTCCGGGAAAAGGTGTTAGGAGCGCTCCCCGTCTCCCGCCGGGACCGGAAAACACACTCCACAACCCGTTCACTCATGACGGCCCCTTAATGGCCATCGTGCGTGTAGAGCCAACCTACCCGGCCATAGCAGTGAAGCGCGGCCTTGAGGGCTTTGTTGTCGTGCAATTTGATGTCCTGAGCGACGGGACGGTCGGCAATATTTCGGTGCTGAGGTCCAGCAGCGGTATTTTTGAACGCTCTGCCATTCAGGCAGCCAGCCGCTTTCGCTTCAAGGCCAGAGTAGTGGATGGCGTGCCACAGACGAGCAGCGGCGTGCAGTATCAGTTTCGCTTTACGATGGACAACTGAGTAGTCGGGCAGCGGTCGTCGGGAAGCCTTTCCTTCCCGCCAGGCCGCCTGATAGGCCGCTGCCCACCTTCCCTATTCCCAGCCTTTTTATTGCCAGGCGCGATCAAAATCCAGTTGCAGAGACAGCAATTCCTTGTCGCGATCCATGAGCACTATCGTCCGCCGAATACTTTCCCCGGCATTTCGCAATCGATAAGTATCGATCAACAAAGCACCCTCTTCGTCAATCGTTTCTATGACATAGCCTTTTTCCGCCCAGCCTGACGCGCGTTCCGCGGTGATCTCGCCAATGCTGATTCTGCGATTTTCTCCATACCGATACTCTTCGACAACAGAGCGATCAAAACTGACGAATATGCCGTCTTCCGTTTGCGTAATTTTTAGCGACTTACCCCTCTTGAGAAATACGTGCACAGCTTCGCCGCGGGCTTCAGGCTGACTTATGCCCGAATTTCCAACCTGTACCCAATTGCCCGTCAAGTCTATGCCTGCCGGCACAGAATCAGGTCTGGTAATTAGTGACGGCTCAGAAGCGCAAGCGACCAATACCAGTAGTAACGCTCCAACAGACGCTGTGCACAGGCTCTTCATTCAGACTCGCTCCAAGAATGCATCGCAGGTCGCTCGGGACTCATCCTGATGCGATGCGGTTGCGCAAATTTCCAATACGGAATTTCGAATTTCATCCAGTTCCGCAGAGTAGTCATTATCTTCACTCCACGCGAATAAATAGTTTTCGATTCGTCCAAGTTGTGATTTCGGGCGCTGATACAGGCCGCCGGAATTCTGTAGCTCATCAATCAACCCAACGGTCACGGAATGAATAAGCTCAGTATTCTCCGGTGTCATTTCAATCAAGCCGGCCAGGTAATAATAACCCCATTGAAAACGCGTTGCCGGTCCGGTAGTCGCGTCGTAGGCCTGCTTTAGCCAGTCGACAGCAACTTCTGTATTACCGGCCCGCTGTTCTATGTCTGCGAGACCTACCATAAAATAGTAAGGCTGCTTTGACTTGTCGAGCTCGGCTAACATCAATGGCTTGGCCACATCATCCATGCCTGCATCGTCAAGTATATTGCCCAACGCGTTAATGATCGGCTGACGCTCATAGACACTCGGCGTGGTCTCGTCGGCCCATTGCACCATGGCGCGAATCTCCGCCTGCAGTTCTGCCGACAGCTCGGCTTCTTCATCGTCAATTCGCTCGAAGTTTATTTTTCCTGCTAACGTATAGATCCGTTCTCGTTTGTAGACAGACTCGTCCGCAGCAACGCGATCAAGAGTCTCGCCGAAGGCTGTGATTAGCTGGTCACGTTTCTCGCTGCCCGCTTCGGTCAGGGCAGTCGTATAGTTGGCGCCATTAAAAAGCACTGCAAAGATATTCGCTTTGATCAACTCATCATCTGCAATGACCGCTTCAACCTGAGCGAGTGCTTCTGTCTTCTGCTGATCGCTCAAAGGTATAGCGTCTTCTTCGGCATTGGCCGCATTTACGGCCTCGTCGAGCCAGTTGAAATACAGAATTGATCGCTCTGCACGCATGTTCTCAGGACAGGCATCGTACATGCTCCGAAACGCCGTACCCGCATCCATGTCGCCGAGAATCGTGCTGTCCTGGCCCCAGGAGTAATAGGCCAGCAAAGTACAGTCATTAGCGGACAGCGCCATCTCATCCGCAGCGAGACTCGCGACGAGCTCAGTCACCGAAGACGATTCGCCCAGTGTCAGGTCCAGGATATTCGCGTACGCCTGCAAGTCGATCCCACCCGGAATTCGCGTTAGCTCATCTCCCTCGGAGTTAAAAACGATCATCGTCGGATATCCCCGAACTCCGAATTCTTCACCGTACATTTGAGCGTTCTCGGTATCCCCATCCAGATAAACCGGGACGAAGAGCTTTGATCGCTCAAGAAACTCAGGGCTCTTAAACACCGTCGCACTTATTGCGTGACACGGTGGACACCAGACTGCGCCCCAATACAAATAGATTGGCTTGCCCGATTCTTTGGCCATAGCAAACGCTTCTTCGACGCTGCCCTCGAACCAATCAATACCCTTGGCAGGGTCTAGAGAGGCTGCGGCGTCCTCCGTGGCACTGACAACCGGTTCCTGCTGCGTCGCTTGATCCTCGCTAGCACCACAGCCAATCAGCACGGCAGCTGCCAGCAGTGTTGAAACTCTACGAATCCTCATTAAATAACTCCTGCGTATTCGAACCAGCAACATACACAATTAGCCGCCGTATCGACAATTTGGGCCTTCTGGGCTTCCCATAATCTGAGTTTCAGGCCGATGCACGCAAGACCGCGGCAAGCTGTCGGGAGACGGCATTGTGGCGCGTAACTGTAACTGCATCGAGACATAGCCACCGCTGCAGGGCCTGCAACTCCAACGCAAGAGCATCCACACACAACCTTCGCTCCAACTGTTGCTCTTCATGCACTGCCAGCACCAGCAGTTTCTCGTTCTTGCGATCTGCTTTGAGGTCCACACGCGCAACAATCTGGTCCCCTACTCGAAACGGCAAGACGTAGTAGCCCCATTTGCGTTTAGCAGCGGGCACATAAATCTCGATACGATAGTGAAATTCGAATAGTCGCAATGCGCGCGGCCGAAACCAGACGACAGGATCAAATGGCGACAACAATGATGCCCCGCCAATTTGGCGCGGCAGTCTGGCGCCTTTAGCCAGGAATGCCTGCTCTTCCCAACCCTCGACCTGCACCGGCAGCAAATCGCCCATCTCTGAAAGTTCATCGAGCAACGGTGCTGCCTCGCGAGCGGTCATCCGAAAGTAGTCCGCCAGATCCTGCAATGTCGCAACGCCTAATCCGGATGCCGCACGCCTCAGGAGTTCGTGCTGGGCAGATCGCTTGTCAAAGGACCGGGTCAAATGCTCCTGCGGCACCACCCGTGATGGCAAGTCGTAAACGCGCTGAAAATTGGGCAAGCGATCTGCGACAGCCAGATTGCCTTTGGCAAAGTGATACTCCAATGCCCAACGCGGAATGGAACGGTGCCAGTCACCTGCTTTTCGTTTTGGCCCAGGCACGGGCGGCAAGTCGTTGGCGGTCACTGCGCCGTCTGCCTCAACCCGTTTCAGCGCCGCGTCCAGATAGGCCGTGTGATTTCGAATACGTCGCAATGGATTGTTCTTGTGCATCGCGTGTGAATTTCGACGGTGCTCCAGTAACGGCCAGGCATTCGTCGGCACGATCGATGCTTCGTGAGCCCATTGTTCCGTGCACTCGCCGCTTTGATAAATGTACTTTTTAAATGCAGAGCGATCGTAGGCACCAAGGCGAGACCAGGGTATTAGAAAATGTGCTGGCATCAAGACGTTGACGTAGTCCAGCTGCAATAGGCTCAGGGTGTTAAATACCCGCCGAAAGTGGCGCTTGTCGGACCCGGCTCCAGGACGCGGCCGGTCAAATCCTTGCGCCGCCAAAGCAATTCTTCGTGCCTCAGCGAGAGATAGGCTCCTGCGTTGCACTAGCTATCGACTGTCGTTATCGACTATTGCGTCAGCCTCAATTTCAACCAGCATACGCGGATCGATGAGCTTGCTGACTTCGAGCATCGAAGTCGCCGGTGGCGATGCCTCAAAGACGAAATTGCCCACCCTGACTGCGCGCGAATAACCGACCAGCGGCTCCCACGCTGCAGCGGAGCGAATATTCATTCTGGATTGATCATTGCTCATGCTGCAATGGTAACTCCAATCGGACTTTTTTTTGCGCTAAGCTGCGTGGAATGATCAATCCTGCCGAACTCGAGTTACTTCGTAACGCACTGTCGACCCTCGCAGAGGGCTACGATCACCTGCCCGACTTCACTCCGGAATTTGACCCAGAGGCAGCCGAGCGAGTCCTGCAGGAGGTCGCGACGCGCATGCAGGACAACTACCCGTACTATCATCCTCAATATGCGGGTCAGATGCTTAAGCCGCCGCACGCGATCGCTCGCATCGCGTACGCGATGTCGCTGTGGGTGAACCCGAATAATCATGCGCTCGACGGCAGTCGTGCCAGCTCACCACTCGAGAAAGAATGCATCGTCGAGCTTGGCGAAATGTATGGCTGGGACCAGCCATTGGGGCATCTAACCGGCGGCGGCACGATGGCCAACCTAGAGGCACTTTGGATAGCAGGACGATTACATCCTGGCAAACGCATTATCGCGTCAGCGCAAGCGCACTACACTCACCAGAGAATCAGCGAAGTATTGGGCCTGCCATTTTCGCCGGTCGCGATCGATGACTCGGGACACATGCGTCTGTCCGCCATCGAGGAATTGCTGCAGGCCGGGGATGTTGGAACGATTGTTGCCACCATCGGCAATACCGGCCTTGGCGCCGTCGATTCCTTGCCTGAAATTCTCGCTCTCGCCGATCAATACGGTGCACGCGTGCACGCTGACGCTGCATACGGCGGCTATTTCGGACTGTGCGACCGCCTGCGCGAGAATGTACGCGCCAGCTATGATCGACTGTGTGATGTGGACTCCATCGTCGTTGATCCGCACAAGCACGGATTGCAGCCGTATGGCTGCGGCTGTGTGTTGTTTCGCGACCCGAGTGTCGGCCGCTTCTACAAACACGACTCACCTTTCACGTACTTCAGCTCGGCGGAACTACATCTTGGCGAGATAAGCCTGGAGTGCTCCCGGCCAGGCGCTGCCGCGGTGGCGTTGTGGGCAACGCAGAAATTATTTCCTTTAGAAAAGGGTGGTCAGCACGCCCTTTGGTTGGATCAAAGTCTGGATGCCGCGCAGGAGTTTTGGCGGCGACTTGTTGCAAGCAGCGCTTATCAGCCGCTACTGCAACCCGAACTCGATATCGTTGTGTATGCGGTGTCGGCCGATAGTGCGAGTGCAGCATCTCAAGCAGCACGTGACATTTTCGCTCGTGCTGCCACTCAGGAACTTCATCTGGCTATGATGGAGGTGCCGGTCGAGCTTGTCGCCTCGTGTATTCCTGGCCTGGAGATCGATGCAGATTCGGTGACCTGTCTTCGCTCTGTGTTAATGAAGCCCGAGCATCAAGACTGGCTGGACCGGATTATGCGTATCCTCGAAGCATGCGCAGCAAAGTAAACCCGGCATAAAAGCACGCAAAACCACCCACCACGCTTGCCACTAAATAGGCGAATGGCGCTAACAGTTCGTTGCGTTGCAGCATGGTATGCAATTCGAGCATCATCGCCGACAACGTCGTAAAGCTCCCGCAGAAGCCAACCGCGAAAAGTAAACGGTATTGGTCCGGAATAATCCCCGAGTTATTAAACCAATCGGAGCTCGCGACCAAATGCGCCAAGGCGCCCATCAAGAAACAACCCAACAAATTCGCGCTGAGAGTTCCCCATGGAAAATTGCTGCCACGTTGCAATGCAACGTTGAAGGCGAATCGCGCCATTGCTCCGAGGGCGCCGCCGACGCCAACAAACAAATAAGACATTGCGACGAATTTCATTAACTACCCTATCGCCAACCGTGCGCGCGCTGCGTCGTATTCTTTCTGCATTCGCAATATAAGTTCGGACGCCGGCAATACTGCATCGACGCCACCCGTCCCCTGGCCGGCGCTCCAGATATCGCGCCATGCTTTTGCATCATTCTCATCGCGCTTGCCGAAGTCCATGGTTTTTTGATCACCGTCGGGCAAATCCTGCGGATCGAATCCGGCGTTCCTCACGCTCTCCGACAAATAGTTACCATGCACGCCGGAAAACAAAGAGGAGTACACGATATCCGCTGCGCTGCTATCCACAATCATTTGCTTGTAGTCTGGCACGGCGTGCGCTTCTTCAGTGGCGATAAAACGGGTGCCCATATAAGCAAGATCCGCGCCCATCGCTTGCGCAGCGAGAATATCGCCGCCACTCGACATGCAACCTGACAAGATGAGCACGCCATCGAACTCACGGCGTATTTCCTTGATTAACGCGAATGGACTCAAAGGGCCTGCATGGCCACCGGCACCTGCACAAACCGCAATGATTCCATCAACGCCCTGCTCCATCGCTTTACGCGCATGCCGCAAACTAATCACGTCGTGAAATACTAAACCACCATATGCGTGCACGGCCTTCACGACGTCTTCGGGCGGGCGTAAACTGGTGATGACAATGGGCACTTCGTGCTTAACGCAAGTTTCCATGTCTGCGTACAGGCGAGTATTACTCTTGTGAACAATTTGGTTTACTGCGAAAGGTGCGACCGGATCGTTCGGATGTTCTTCACGATACTGCCCGAGGCCATCCTTGATCTCTCGGATCCAGTCGTCAAGCCGCGATTGTGGGCGTGCGTTGAGCGCCGGGAAGGAACCAACAATGCCGGCGGTACATTGCGCAATGACCAACGGCGGTTGAGAAACTATAAACATTGGAGCACCGATCAATGGCAATCTCAGATTGCCTTGTAGCATTGCGGGAATTGCCATACCTGAGCCTCGGATTCCTAAAGTTTCTCGAGCATAAAGCTCGAGTCACAGTCTGCGACAACGACATTGTCAGAGCTGCGTCTGATCTCCCCTTTGAGTAAGACCAAGCGACGTCGCTCGCTTTCGATCCATCCTTTGAGGAAGAGCTTTTCGCCAACCGCACACGGTTGTCGATAGCGAATTTCACAGCGCGCTGTAAACGCCTTGCGCCCCTGCCGGTAGAGAATATTCGCGGTTACGTCATCAAGCACCGTATAGATAATGCCGCCATGGACCGTATTCTGAAAGCCAACGTGGTGTTCGTTTGGCGTAAATTCTCCTGTGCACACATCACCTTCAACATGAAAATCAATTTTCAGGCCTATGGGATTATCCGGCCCACAGGCAAAACACATGGGTGCTGTTTCAATCTCTTCAGCCATCGATTATCTCTTAGGGGACTTGCTGTTCGATTAGCAGGGTTATTTCATTGCTCTGGGCAGGCTTAACAATTGCCGACGCAAAGCGGTCACCAGATTGTGCAATAGGCTGCCCTGAAACAGAAATCCGCGCGATGATTTCAAACTCAGCAAAAGCGGACAAATTTCTACCCGGAATCATCGACTCGCTGTCGCCTAATGTCACGACCGCCGGTAACTCCGATAATTGTCTGCGCGTGACCGCTATCGGTGGCGATGGTTGTGCCGGATCGCGCGCAATAATAAATACCGACGCGTCCGCTGGAAGTGCCTCCTGTATCGCTGCAGGCACGGAGATCCTGGCGCTAATAACGGGCCCTGCTGGTGTAACTTGCGGTGCCTCCTGTAGCGGCAATGGCTCACCGCGCCACTCCGCCACGCGTTGTTCGAGAACACCCCGAATCTCATCCGGAGGATTAAGGCCGAGGAGAATTTCCCAGCGCTCGGCGGCTAATTCGGTATCACCACGATTGAGCGCCGCGATGCCACCGTAAAACAGGGCGTTTGGATTATTCTGCTCTAGCGCCAATGCGCTTTCAAACAACGCCGCTGTTCGCCCATTAATACCTGCCTTGTCTCTAGCCAATATGGCAGCACCGAGGTCAACCAAAGTCTGTGCATTCTGTGATTCTTCAATCTCAACTGCTCGCTCGTAGGCCTCCACAGCACCCGCGAAGTTCTGCATCGTCATGTAAGAACGACCCAACATCTTCCAGCCATTCAAGTCATCAGGTTCGTTTTCCAGACGGGCAGCCAACGAGATCACCATCGCTTCGATATCTGGCTGCTCTCCGCTACCGGCACCCGATGGCAGACCCGGTCGCCCCTGGTGCGCATACATTCCCAGGGAAATGATTACGATAGTGGCAACGCAGCCGACTATGAGCAAAGACAGTCGTTGTTGCTGACGATACAACGGCCAGATTAAGAATAGCGTCGCCACCAGACACATGGCCGCTAATGCAACCCAAAGAGTCACGAACCTAGACCTCGTCCATCGTGTCATCGTCGATGGACATGCTCGTGCGGCGTCGCACAACACGCCATAGCGCGAAGCCGCCAAACACCAAGAACAGCATCGGCGCAATCCACAGAATCAGAGTACGCCCGGACGTGCGCGGCCGATATAACGCAAAGTCGCCGTAGCGTGCTACCAAAAAGTCGTAAACCTCATCATCCGTATTGCCTTCTTCCAACAATCGTCGGATTTCGCGACGCAAATCCGACGCGAGAAACGCATTGGAATCTTTAATCGTTTGGTTCTGGCACTTGAGGCAACGTACCTCGGCAATGATTTTTTCGTAACGTGCTTGCAGCTCAGGATCATCGAATGACTGACCAGCATCAATCGCAAACGCGTTGCCGGCGAGAAGCAATAATGCACCCGCCAAAATCAGCAGCTTGTTCATTCACTACTCTCCCGTGCGCGAATTAACGGCAGGAAATCGCGTTCCCATATCGCACGCGTCAATGGTGCAATGTGTTTGTGAATCACAATGCCGTTTTGATCGAGGAGGAAGGTCTCGGGCGCACCGTACGCACCCCAGTCGATACCGACACGGCCATCGGCGTCAAACCCGGACGCGATATATGGGTTACCCAGTCCCTGCAGCCACTGCAGTGCATCGGGACGATTATCTCGCCAATTTAGTCCGAATATAGGAATAGTCCCTTCGTTGGCGAGCTCGACCAGAAACCCGTGTTCCTGTCGACAACCCGGACACCAGGTTGCCCAGATATTGACCAGTGCCATCTGGTTTGCGTAGTTCGCGGAGCCGACTTCGACTGACGGATCCTGCAACGATGGCAAGGAAAACTCGGGTGCCGGATTTTCCAGCAACGGTGATGGAATTCGCGATGGGTCCATCGTTAAACCAACGATAAAAATCGCGACCAACGCGAGAAACGCAACCAGTGGCATCAGGAACTTAACCATCAGGGTGTGCTTCTGTAACGCCGATCAGAAATAGCGATCAAGCCACCGAGCGCCATAATGAAAGCACCCAACCAGATAAAGCGAATCATCGGCTTGTACTGAACGCGAACACTCCAAGTATCGTTACCCAGTTGATCGCCAAGGGCAATAAAGAGATCACGATTCCAACCCGCATCAATACCGGCTTCGGTCATCATGTTTTGTTGCACGATGTACTGTCTTTTTTGCGGCAGAACCTCACCGATGAGCTCTCCGTCTTTGCGTATTTCGACGCGACCTTCAATTGCCTGGTAGTTCGCACCTTCTACATTACGTAGTTCGCGCAGCTCGAAACTGTAGCCGGCGACTTCAACGTTGCCGCCCCTCTTCATCGCCTGATCGGTTTCGACATTGAAAGCTGATACCAATACGATGCCGAGCGTGAAAAAACCAACGCCAAAATGTGCCACAGACATACCCAGCATCGCGCGCGTAATGCCGGTCGCACCGTCTTTGCGCCGCCAGGAACGCAACGGTTCAATCGATGCAGAAACCATGATCCAAACGGCCGCCGCAACGCCGATTGAGACCATCACGCCAAAGCGCCCGTAGAGAAGCCCTGGCACCAGAACGCCCGCGAGCACTGCCACCAACGCCGGTATCCGCAAGCGCTTCGCCAAGGCGTTCAGCGGCTGCATACGCCATGCAGTGTGCATGCCTACGCCTAATAGCAGCACCAGTGGCAACATCGGTAGCAACATCGCGAACTCAAACCACGGTGGGCCAATAGAGATCTTGCCAAGTTTCAACACGTCGTAAAGCAGAGGTGTCAGCGTGCCGTAGAAAACGACAGCAGCCGCAACCACCAGCAGGATGTTGTTTAGTAGCAAAAATGTTTCGCGTGACAAGAGATGAAAACCAGCCGCAGAATCGAGATCGGGTGCACGTATCGCATACAAAATGAGCGCACCTATAATTACGATGCCAAGGAACGTCAGGATAAAAAACCCACGCGTCGGGTCGGTTGCGAAAGCGTGCACGCTGACGAGAATTCCGGAGCGAACCAGAAACGTTCCGAGCAGACTCAAAGAGAATGCGCTTATCGCGAGCAATAGTGTCCAACTTTTGAACAGACCGCGCTTTTCCGTAACGGCCAGCGAATGAATCAAGGCTGTGCCCATTAGCCACGGCATGAATGAGGCGTTTTCGACCGGGTCCCAAAACCACCAGCCACCCCAACCAAGTTCGTAGTAAGCCCACCAGCTTCCCAGCGCAATCCCCACCGTGAGGAAACACCATGCAGCGGTCGTCCAGGGTCGGGTCCACTTAGCCCATTGCTGGTCGAGATTGCCGCTGAGCATCGCGGCGATCGCGAATGCAAATGCAACTGAAAATCCGACGTAGCCGACGTACAGAATCGGCGGATGAATCGCCAGGCCCGGATCCTGCAATAGCGGATTTAGATCGGCGCCGTCCAACGGCACGATGTCGAGTCGATCAAACGGGTTTGACGTAAATAAAGTGAACAGCAGAAAGCCGACTGACAGCAGACCCAGAACACCAATGACCCGAGTCGCGAACTCCTCCGGCAAATTATGGCTATAGCGCCCGACCGCAACCGTCCACGCTGACATGATCAATATCCAAAGCAGCAACGAACCTTCATGCGCGCCCCAGACTGCGGATATCTTGTACACCGTCGGCAAGGCCAGCTGTGAATGGTTAGCGACGTAAGCCACTGAGAAATCGCTTTGCAGAAATGACCAGGTTAAACAGGCGAAAGCCACAGCGACGAAAAAGAACTGACCTTGCGCCGCCGTTCGAGCAACCGACATAAGAGTCGCGTCGTTCCGGTACGCACCTACTAATGGCAAGACGCCCTGACAAACCGCCAAAGACAGCGCGAGGATTAGCGCAAAATGTCCGAGTTCAGGAATCACGGACTATCGCACTCGCTGGATCCCGCGGCGAGACCAGCTGTTTGCTCACCGATGTGTTCCGCAAGCGACTCAGCCACCTCCGGCGCCATGTAGTTTTCATCATGTTTGGCAAGGATCGTATCGGCCTCAAAATCACCGCTGGCCAGCATGCGTCCATGTGCGACGACGCCCTGCCCCTCGCGAAACAGATCGGGCAATACGCCTGTATAGCGAACCGGTAGTTCGCAACGCAGATCAGTCACCCGAAACTCCATCTCCAAAGATCCGGGCTCGCGGTGCACACTGCCGTCGACGACCAGACCGCCAACCCGAAAAGTCCTGTCCTCAGGAAACTCACCAGCGACGACATCTGACACCGGAATGAAGAACATCATGTTGTCCTTCATTGCACGCAACGTCAGCGTGGCCGCCAGCACAATACCGGTCAGCGCCAGGCCTACCGCCCACATTCGTTGACGACGCGGTGTCATTCTGTGTCTCCCAGTGCTTTAACGCGCACCTCGATATCCCGATACACATGGCGATGGCGAGTTCGAGCTCGCCACTCGCAAATGACTAACACTGCTGCAGTGAGTGCAAAACACCCCCAAACATACGTTCCGTAAGCACCCATCGTAGCTCCGCTCATTAACCTTTACCGTTCGTTGACAAGACCAAATCTCTTACCCATCGCTTACGGCGCTCACGATACAAGACTTCCGTTCGAACTCGCCGCAGCAATAGTGCCGCAAATATTAGTGTGAATCCCAAAATCATCGCAAGCAAGGGATACAGCATCGCTGTGTCCATCGCGGGTCCGCCTTTTTTAACCAAGGTCGGGCCTTGATGCAAGGAACTCCACCATTCCACTGAGAAGTGAATGATGGGTATGTTGATCGCACCAACCAGTGCCAGAACGGCGCTTGCCCGGTCCGCCTTGGCCGTATCGTCAATCGCATTGCGCAGGGCCATATAGCCGAAATACAGAAACAGCATAACGAGCTCGGAGGTTAATCGCGGGTCACCCCACTCCCACCAGGTTCCCCACATCGGGCGACCCCAGATCGATCCGGTCGCAAGCGCGAGAAAAGTAAACCAGGCCCCCAAAGGCGCCGCAGCCGCAGAGACTGCGTGTGCAAGCTTCATGCGCCAGATCAGACCGATACCGGCACCGACCGCCATGATCATGTACGCCATCATCGACAGATACGCAGCCGGCACATGCACATAAATAATGCGAAATGCATCGCCTTGCTGGTAGTCGGCAGGCGCGACAAACAGACCCGAGTACGCGCCATAAGCGACCAGCAGGAGGCCAGGCACGGCAAACCAGGGAATCATATATCTGGCAATACGATAGAAGTGTGGCGGTGAAGCCAGTTTATGAAAAAATGTCCACATAGGGGGATTCTACTCGTTACTAATTCGCAATGCGGCAGCAGTTGCGAATGGCGAAATTGAAATCATTAGCAGTGCATAGGCGGACAAAAAATACAGGCCCCCGGCAACTCCATCTCCGGATGCCACCAAAGAAACAGTCCGCGCACCGAAGATCAAGACCGGCATCGCCAACGGCAAGATCAGAAGGCTTAATAGCGCCGTTCCACGATGTAAACCGACCGTCAATGCAGCACCTATGGATCCAAGCAAACTGAGGCTAATCGTACCCAAGGCCAAAGTCGCCATCAGGACACCCGTCACGGCCAGAGACATTTGATACGTTATGGCAATTAGCGGCGATACGATTACCAGCGGCAATCCGCTTGTCAGCCAATGCGCGAGTGACTTGCTCAGAGCCATTGCCGACAAGGGTATTGGACTCACCAGCAGCTGCTCAAGACTGCCATCTTCGTAGTCGGAAAGAAACAGGCTATTCAGCGACAATAAGGTCGCCAGCAAGGCGGCCACCCACAGTACCCCTGGGCCGCTGAACTGCAGCTGCGCTTCACCGGGGCCAACAGCCAGCGGAAATAACGTTGCGACCATCGCAAAGAAAAACAGAGGGTTCAAGACATCGCCAGGACGTTTTATCGCAAGCCCGAGATCGCGCTTCATTAGCGCCATCATTCCGGCGAAGATACCCGGCATTTGCTCGTTTCCAGCACTCATTGAAGCAGAATCTTTTGCGTCGGCACATCGAGGTCGATGTCCTGATGTGCTGCAACAATTGCCATGCCACCGTCGCTTAGATGCTTGCCCAGCAAGCGAATAGCAAGTTCGCGTCCTTCGCTGTCCAGATTCGAGACCGGCTCGTCCATCATCCACAGCGTCGCTGATGACAGCAGCATTCGCGCTAGCGCCACGCGACGTTGTTGGCCCGCCGACAGCGATCGCATTGGCAGGCGTCGCAACTTGCCAAGGTTCAGCTGCTTCAGGGTGTCATCCAAGTCTGCCGTCGATGGCGGACGCAGTTTCGACTCGTATTGAAGATTTTCGACAAGCGTCAAATCCCCTTTAAAGCCGACCTTATGCGACATCCAGACAAGAGAATTCTGAAATACCTGAGGTTCCTTGCTCACTGGCAAACCATTCCAATGAATCGCCCCTGATTCCATCTCGAGCAAGCCAGCGATTGCACGTAACAGGCTGGTCTTGCCACTGCCGTTTTTGCCTTCAAGAAGCAATAATTCACCCGGATTTAGCGCAAAGCTCAAATCCTTGAACAGGCAGCGGTCCCCACGAAACAATGTCAGGTCCGTTGCATTTAACTTAATATTCAATGCCTTATGCCCCAACGCTTGTGCGAATGATTAAGATCATAAAATAATAACATTCTTTTATTTCAATACCTTACCGTTATTTACTAATTCTTTTTCTCGTACTAATCGATAAAACTTTGATAAATAACGAGTCGTTTGATACCGGTTTACAACTATTTGGCTGCAATCGTAGACTGGCTGACCCGGCAATAACTAAACATAAAGTCAGTGCCGGGACCCAAGACTTCGAATCTTACGCCACAAGCATGATTGCGAGTTCAAATTTATGGATCTAGCCGCCGCCGGCCTGACGCAACAACCATTCCCCACCCATGGGGATGTATCGGCGAACGTTGACTATGCATCGCAACAAGAAGCCTTGAAAGTGTTGCAGGAAATTCGGACAACATCCAACGGCTTGTGTTTGCTGCAGGGCCCAAGCTTATCCGGCAAATCCACGATTGTTCAGAATTTCGTCGACTCTCTTCCCGATAACACTGCATTTGCCGTGGTCGACGCTTCTAACCTGAATACTACCGGCCTGCTCGAAGCCATTCTGTCGCAATTTGGCTATGCCATGGAGCACGCTTCAATTACCGAATTATTGGCAATGTTGCGCGTGTTCGCGATACAGCAATCGGTATCTCACGAACCACCATTGTTGATCCTCGAGAATACTCACGAGTTGAATCCAATAGCGCTGCGCTCCCTGTGCGAACTTGCTGCGCTTAGAACACG
>CAYWYT010000024.1:0-16997 GCA_964462665.1 uncultured Woeseiaceae bacterium
TGCCGCATGTGCATCCCCGAGCTTGTTTGCCAGCTGATCAAATACCGCTGCAATTCCGGCAGGTCGATTGGTAGCGACCTGTTCGCGAATTCCAAGGTGTAAGCCCATATGCAGGAATGGGTTGGTCTCGGCACCTTCTACAGTGAAGTCTTTTTGCAGATCGCCGCTGACCGTCGCTTGGTACTCGGGATGTTCAGCGATGACTTGAGCGATCTGTGCTTCCAGCGGTGATAGCGGTAGCGCTGTATTGTGCTTTTCCCACGCATCCGCATACATCTTGCGAAGTTCGTTGCGATCCTGCCCGAAAATCATGACAACTCCTTACGCGTGTATTCGCACCACTCAATAATGGCGCATTCGCCGCATAAGGGTTTACGTGCTTTGCAGGTATAGCGCCCATGCAGGATCAACCAGTGGTGTGCATCTTTCTTGAATTCATCCGGGGTGAGACGGACGAGTCTTTTCTCAACTTCGAGCGGCGTCTTTCCCTTGGCGATGCCGGTGCGGTTGGACACTCTGAATATATGCGTATCGACCGCAATGGTCGGTTCGCCGAAAGCCGTATTCAAAACGACATTCGCGGTTTTTCTCCCGACGCCTGGCAGTGATTCCAGTTCGTCCCGGGTTCGTGGCACCTCGCTGTCGAACTGGTCTGTAAGAATGCTACAGGTCTTTATGATGTTTTCAGCCTTGCTATTGAATAGCCCGATCGTACGTATATAGGGTTTGAGGCCCGCCACGCCGAGCGCGTATATGGACTTGGGAGTGGCCGCGACCGGATACAGTTTATCCGTGGCCTTGTTGACGCTGATGTCAGTGGCTTGCGCCGACAGAATCACTGCGATGAGTAATTCAAACGGATTTTTGTAGTGCAGCTCGGTATCGGGGCTCGGGTCCAGATCCCGCAACTTGCTGTAGATGGCTGTGCGCTTGTCTCTATTCACCAGATCAACCAGATCTTCGCAGGCTGCGCGAGGCACCCGTGTTCCGCGACTGGCGGCGTTTACGGTCAAGTGCGTTCTTTGCCGCCACGGCGAGTGCCAAACTAAAGAAGGCGCCGGGTGGCAGTATCAACAACAGCAGCCCGCTATCCGCGAATGACAGGCCATTGAAACCGTCATTGCCGGTAAGCATGCTGAAGTCGGAGAGGATCGAGGCCTGCCCGAGCAACTCGCGAAACGCACCGATCGCCATTAGCAGCAGCGCGAATCCTGTGCCCATACTCACGCCATCGATAACGCTGGAGGCGACCGAGTTTCGCGATGCGAATACTTCGGCACGCGCAACTATCGCGCAATTGGTGACAATCAAAGGAATGAAAATGCCGAGCGAACGATCGAGCGTCGGGAACCACGCCTTGAAGATGAGTTCTATGCAGGTTACGAGGCTTGCAATAATCAATACGTAAATCGGTATTCGTATTTCATTGCTAATCCAGCGCCGTGTCGCCGACACCAAAGCATTCGATAATGTAAGAACAAACAGCGTTGCCAGGCCCAGACCAATGCCATTAACCAAGGTCGTTGTGACCGCCAGCAGTGGGCACAAACCGAGCAATTGCACGAGCCCGGGATTGTCCTTCCAGATGCCTGCTCGAAGCCGCTCGAAGATGCTGTCGCCGTTCATGAGGCGTCCTCCGTGGCGGAAGCGGCGAATATCTCTTCCTTATGCGCGTCAAAATAAATCAGGGTGTCGCGCATCGCCTTGAGTACGGCTCGTGGCGTGACCGAAGCGCCAGTCAGTTGGTCGAACTGGCCGCCATCACGGCGTATGGCCCATTCGGTCACCGCCGGATCGCCAATGGAGCGACCAGCAAACTGATGCACCCAGTCGGAACGCGACACCACAATTTTGTCGCCTAGCCCGGGCGTTTCCCGATGCCGCAGAATGCGAACGCCCGTAACGATGCCGGCAACGTCTACGCCTACCAGTATTCGAATAGGGCCTGAGAAGCCATCTCTTGCAGTTACGACGAACAAGGCCGCGACCGGCTCATCTTGCGCATATACGCGGTAGATGAGCGCCTCCTCTGATCCCGGCAGCGCATGTGGCGCAGACAAGACCAACAGCGACTCGCTTACGCCGCTGTCGTAAAAAATGTCGGACAGGGCAGGGTGCAGGCTTTGCTCAAGGAGGGCCTTGTCATTTGCTGCGATTCGATCAACCGTAAAATGGTGTGTGGTTGCGACCAGCGATGTGCATATGGCTGCAATCACCGCCAGCGTGATGCCGCTCTTGAGTACTGTGTTGTCGGCAGTCACTTTGACTTGCCGCGTCGCGGGTGACCGACGATGTGCGGTCGGGTGACATAGTCAATTGCCGGGGTAGCCATGTTCATCAAGAGAACAGCGAACGCGACGCCGTCGGCATACGCGCCCCAGCGTCGAATAGCGTAGATGAGTAAGCCAATTCCAAGGCCATACAGAAATCGGCCTTTCGGGCTGGTCGCAGCAGAAACCGGGTCAGTTGCGATAAAAAATGCACAAAGAATGGTCGCGCCTGAAAACAGATGGAAACCTGGACTGGCGTTGCTGCCCGGATCGGCCATATACATGATGCCCGCTGGCAATAACAAACCGACGAATACGCCAACTGGAATTTGCCAGCGAATAATTTTTTGCACCAACAACCAAAACCCACCGATGGCGAAAAAATTACCGATCCATTCCCAGCCGCGTCCGCCAAAGTCCCCCATCATCGGGTTGGTGCGGACCTCGGAGTAGGTTTGCATATTTCGCAGCCCCGACTGCATTGCGTCGAGCGGAGTGGCGCGACTAATGGCATCGAACCCCAAGGTGTCGGGCAGCGACCCGGTGAGCGTGTATTGCAAGGTCTGAAAAATACTCAGATCGATATAGTCGATATCGCCCATGCTTGGCGCAACCCACAGGTTCATCTCCATCGGAAAAGCGACCAGAATCACCACGTAGCCGGCCATGGCTGGATTGAATACATTAAATCCAATACCACCATACAAATGTTTGGCGACAACGACCCCGAACAAGGCGCCGGTCGCAGTCACCCACCAGGGTGTTAGTGACGGCAGTGCGAATGCGAGCAGGGCAGCGGTAACCAGAGCACTATAGTCGGCTAACGCGAGCATCGCATCGCGACCGCGTGCTCGTACCATCAGCATTTCTCCTGCCACACAAAAAATCGTGGCAATGATCAGGTTGAGCAAGAAACCTGGGCCGAAGTACCACATGTGAGCAAGCGCCGCCGGTACCAGAGCCAACAGGACCTGCAGCATCATCTTGGCGACATTCGCATTGGGTGCGAGAAATGGTGCTTCTTTACGTGCGAATTCCACGATTAGTCCTCGTCTCGCTTTTCTTGCGCGCGTTTCAGTATTTCCGCGATCGCTGCCGGACCCACCTGTTTGGCGGTTTCTTTTTGTTGCGCAAGCTCATCGTTTCGAGAGCGCTGCTCTTTATCGAGTCGATCGTTCCGCGCTTCAAAGCGGAAACGCGCTCGTTCGGCACGCGCTTTCTCGTCGGCGAGTTCCTGAATGCGTGCTTTCGCTGTTCGAAAATCCGCGGTCAACGGAATGTGACTGGGACAAACCAGGTCGCAGCAGCCGCATTCGATACAGTCGGTCAGACCATGCAGGCGCATCTTCTTTTCGTCATCGGCACATGCGTACCAGAACAATTGTTGGGGCAGAAGCTGAACCGGGCATACATCTGCACAATTGCCGCAGCGAATACATGCCATTTCGTCGCTAACGGATGGCGCCTCAGACAGGACGAGAATGCAATTTGTTGCTTTGACCAGCGGAACGCGATCGGTAGTCACAGATTTTCCGGTCATTGGACCGCCAACGATCAGTTGCTGCGCGCGGTCGGTGTAGCCGCCTGCGAAGGCGACGATATCCGCGATCGGTGTACCAATACGAGCTTCTACATTCATCGGATTGGCGACGCCGTCGCCGGTAACGGTCGTCACTCTGGACAACAACGGTTCGTGGTTCACAATCCAGTCGTAAATCGCTGATGCGGTTCCAACGTTTTGTACCAGACAACCAATATCGCTTGGCAGACCGCCGGAGGGAACTTCGAGATTCGTAACTAATTGGACTAACTGATCTTCACCCCCGGATGGATATATCGTTGGTACCTGTTTCAATACAATGCGCTCGTCACCGAGAACGGCCATCTCTTCGCCAAGCCGATGAATGGCTTGCGGTTTGTCACTTTCAACGGCGATGTAGCAAACGCTCAGCTGCAGGGCGTGCATAAGTATCTGCGCGCCGCCAAGAACTTCCTTCGCGTATTCGCGCATCAGGAGGTCATCACAACTGATATAGGGCTCACACTCGACGCCATTCAGTATCAGGTACTGCAGATCGCAAGTGGTGGCCTGCATCAGTTTCTGCGCGGTCGGAAAGACAGCACCACCGAGCCCGACGATGCCACCTTGCAGAATTCGGGCGAGCAGTTCTTTCGGTGTCAGCGCGTGGAAGTCCGACAGCGATTCGCCAGTTTCGACAGCGCGATCCTCGCCATCGCATTCGATGATGATGCAGGGCGCGTTACTGCCAAGCCGTCTCGAGACGGGCCAGGGTTCGATGGCAACCACCGTACCGGATGATGACGCGTGTATTGGTGCGCCAAGACTGCCATCGACCGCAGCGATCAGTTGACCTTTGAGCACCCGCTCGCCAATCGTAACGATGGGTTGCGATGGGTCGCCAACATGCTGTGTGATCGGCAGCACCAACAACTCGGGAAGCGGGACTTTTTGAATGCTGTTGGCAGTGGCGGCTGTTTTGTGCCCCTGCAGTCGTAAACCGCCGTGTAACTTGCCCAGGTCATAAGTAGGAGCACTCATGCAAGACTCCGCATGCTGATGCAGTCAACGGGACAAGGCGCAACGCATAACTCACAGCCTGTGCATTCGGCCGCAATTATCGTGTGCATCAACTGCTGTGCGCCGACGATGGCGTCCACCGGACAAGCAGTGCGGCAATGTGTGCAGCCGATGCAAAGGCTCTCGTCAATTACAGCAACGCCAGGTGCGATCGCCGTTTGTTCGGCCAGTGGCAGGACTTCCTTGCCCAGCAAGTCAGCCAGACGCCGCACGGTCTGGTCGCCACCCGGCGGGCAGAGATTAATGCTGATGCCGTCCTCGACAATAGCGGCTGCATAGGGGCGACACCCTGGATAGCCACATTGGGCGCATTGCGTTTGTGGCAGCAGATCATTGACCTGCTCAATTAATCCGCTTGCTTCGGCCGGCAGCGAGCGATTTGCATAGCTCAAGGCCAGACCCGCCAACAACGCGATAACGGCGATGGTAATAACGGCGGTCATGGTCGTGCCATTCCGGCAAAACCCATAAAGGCGAGCGACATTATTCCGGCTGTCATCAATGCAATGGCCGTGCCTCGAAACGGGGCGGGGATATCGGCAGCCTCGAGTCGCTCACGTATTGATGCAAACATAACCAAAACCAGAGCGAAGCCCGCTGCAGCACCGAAGCCGAAGAACACTGACTGCACGAAACCTTTGGATTGCTGCACATTGAGCAACGCCACGCCAAGCACAGCGCAATTGGTGGCAATCAGCGGAATGAAAATGCCCAATACCTGGTGTAGCAGGGGGCTCAGACGGCGCACCATTATCTCGGTGAACTGCACGCTGGCAGCGATGACGAGGATGAAACTAATGGTTCGCAGGTACTCGAGATCGAGGGGCAGCAGCACGTATTGATGTAATAAGTAGGCTGTAGCTGACGACAAAGTTAGTACAAAAGCGGTTGCCAGCGACATCCCGGCGGCCGCCTCAATGTTTTGCGATACCCCCAGGAACGGGCACAGGCCCAGGAACCTCACCAACACGAAGTTGTTGACCAGGACGGTGCCGATAAGGATTACGATTAGCTCTGTCATAACAGAGGCGTATTGTAACTAGCTTTGTTTCGATTGCTCGACCATGTTTTTGATCTGATCAGGCTCGACCCGTGTCAGCAATGGCTTGAACTTCGAAATGGTGGTGCCAAGCAGCGGCGAGCCAGCGTCATTCCAGTGCCAGCTGTCTTCGGCTAGAAATGCGCGTGCATCTGCAGAAATGCCGGGAATTACGGGTGTCAGGTAAACCATCAGGCTGCGGAACATGTTGATTCCCTGCGTACAGACCGCCTGAACATCGGCGAGTTGCGCGTCCTCTTTTGCCATGATCCAGGGTTTTTTCTCATCGATATAGCGATTGGCATCGTCCGCCAGCGCCATGACTCGTCGCATCGCCTTCGAGTATTCGCGCTGTTCGTAGTGCTCGGCGATTTCCTCCGAGGCGTCCGCGAATGTCGCGAACAGTTCAGGGTCGTGCAATTCGGCCGCAAGTTGCCCGTCAAAGCGTTTGTGGATAAAGCCGGCGCAGCGGCTCGCGATATTGATGAGCTTGCCGACCAGGTCAGAATTTACCCGTGCGACAAAGTCTTCCAGATTCAGGTCGAGGTCCTCGACTGTCGGTCCCAGTTTTGCTGCGTAGTAGTAACGCAGATGTGCAGGGTGCAGGTGATCGAGGTAGGTTCGAGCATTGATGAAGGTGCCACGCGATTTGGACATCTTCTTGCCATTAACGGTCAGGAAGCCATGCGCGAAAACACTGGTCGGCGTTCTGAATCCAGCACCTTCCAAAACGGCGGGCCAAAACAGCGTGTGGAAATACATGATGTCTTTGCCGATGAAGTGATACAGCTCGGTATCGTGACCGGGTCGCCAATATTCATCAAAGTCGAGGTCGTCGCGGCGCTCACACAGGTTCTTGAAGCTTGCCGCATAGCCGACCGGCGCATCGAGCCAGACGTAGAAGTATTTGTCGTCCGTTCCCGGGATCTGGAATCCGAAATACGGTGCGTCGCGCGAGATATCCCAGTCCTGCAAACCGGTCTCGAACCACTCCTCGAGTTTAGCGACCATGCTTTTTTCAAGTTTGGCTGATTTTATCCAGGCACGTAAACGATCGTCGTACTCGCTCAGTTTGAAAAAATAATGTTCTGAATCACGTTTCACCGGTGTTGAGCCGGACAGAACGGAAACAGGGTCGATCAAATCAGAGGGTGAATAGGTCGCACCGCAATTTTCGCAGGCATCGCCGTACTGATCTTCAGTTGCGCAACGCGGGCAAGTGCCGCGTACGAATCGATCCGGCAGGAACATGCCTTCCTTCTCGTCGTAGGCCTGTTCAATGGTCTTGGTGTAGATGTCACCGGAATCACGTAAAACTTTGAAAATCTCGCCCACCAGCGCCTCGTTTTCCGGCGAGTGCGTGGTGTAATAATTATCGAATTCAATATCGAATTCAGAGAAGTCGCGGAGAAATTCCGCGGTTACTTTCTCAGTTAGCTCTTCCGGGGAAACGTCGAGTTCGCGTGCTTTGAGCATGACCGGTGTGCCGTGCACGTCACTGGCACAAACGTAGGTGCACGTGTGGCCGCGAAGCTTCTGGAATCTGGCCCATATGTCGCCCTGCAGATATTCAACCAGGTGCCCCATGTGGATCGATCCATTGGCATAGGGGAGCGCATTGGAGACGAGGATTTTGCGGACTTGCTCAGGCATGTGCAATATCGGGCCGGATCGGAGGCCGCGATTATGCCATGTTTCAGGCTTCGTTCTTGAATCGTTCGAACTTGGATTTGTGATTGGCCTGCAAATAGGCCTCTTTACCCGAAACCTCGGCCCCTTCCACAAGTTTCATCAGGGCCGAATCCATGGTTTGCATGCCCAGGGCACCGCCGGATTGCATGGCAGTCTCTAGTTGATCGAGCTTGCCTTGACGAATCAGGTTGGCGACTGCGGACGTATTGATCAGCACTTCCAGAGCAGCTACACGGCCGCTTCCGTTCTTGGTAGGCAGCAATTGTTGCGACACGACGCCACGCAGAGAGGTCGAGATCATTGTTCGGATATGTGCCTGTTTATCTGCGGGGAACGAATTGATAATTCGGTCGACGGTCTGTCCCGCGCCGTTCGTATGCAAGGTACCCATGACAAGAATACCCATCTCGGCAGCCGTGACAGCGATGCTAATGGTCTCGAGGTCACGCATTTCGCCGACCAGAATGACGTCCGGGTCCTCGCGCAAAGCAGAGTGCAGTGCGGCCGCGAAAGAATCGCTGTGCTCGCCGATTTCGCGTTGGCTCATCAGGCAGCCCTGCGATTTGTGCACAAACTCAATTGGATCCTCAATGGTAAGGATATGACCCTTGAGAGACTTGTTCATGGAGTCGATCATCGCAGCCAGCGTGGTCGACTTACCGGAACCGGTTTTGCCGGTAACGAGAATCATGCCCTGTGTGTGTTTACACAGATCATGAATAACCTTGGGCATCTTTAGCTCTTCCAGCGTCATCGCTTGAGAAGGAATGGCGCGAAAAATTGCACCCATGCCATTGAGGTGTTGGAAAACATTAACGCGAAAGCGGGAAACGTCGGGAATCTCGTACGCGAAATCGGCGGATTCGTTTTCTTCGAAACTACGCTGAGCATTATTGTCCATGATTTCATACAGGGACTCTTTTACGCCGTCGATAGTCAGACGCTCGTCCATTAGAACCTGTAATTCACCATTAATTCGAGCACGCGCCGGGTCACCCGAAACATAATGCAAGTCGGATGCGCGGCGCTTCAAAGCTTCTTGCAGATACGTGTCGATACTACTCATTGCATTAATTTCTCATTGCCGCCGATATCGATTAAGGGCACCAAATCAGTATTTGTCACGTAGCGTTGGAATTTGCGTTTGTCGTTGGCATAGCGATATGCATCATCAGGGTCAATTTCTTTAGCGTGAATGGCCTCCAGCAAAGCCTGGTCAAGCAGTTGCATACCTACATCTTTACCGGTTTGCAGAGCTGACGGAATCTGGTGGGTTTGATCTGTCGTGATTAGCTTCGCAATCGCGCGATTGTTGACCAAAATTTCCACGATTGCTTTTCGTCCACGACCATCCGGAGTTTTTACGAGGACCTGCGTGACAACAGCTTTCAGACTCATGGACAAGAACGCTTTTGTTTGTTCGCGCAACTCACCAGGTAAGGCATCGATTACACGGTCGATGGTTTTTACTGCCCCCGTGGTGTGCAGCGTACCCAACACGAGATGGCCGGTTTCAGCGGCCATCATCGCCATAGAGATTGTTTCTGCATCGCGCAGCTCACCGACGAGAATGACGTCCGGGTCTTCGCGCATCGCAGCGCGCACTCCGTCTGCGAAAGACTTTATGTGTGTACCCAGCTCGCGCTGTATGACCTGACTCTTTTTGCTTGGATGAACAAATTCGATCGGATCTTCCAGGCTGATGATATTCAGACTGCGTGTTTCATTAAGGTGATTGACCATCGCCGCCAAGGTCGTTGATTTGCCGGTACCGGTAGCGCCAGTAACCAGCACCATACCCTGGTGAAATTTACAAAACTCTGTGAGCACCGCGGGAACGTTGAGCTGATCGAGCGATGGAACGTCGCCCGGAATATGCCGCAGTACCGCGCCATAGCCGGTTGCTTTGCGGAAGACATTGGCGCGAAATCGGCCACCTTCTTCGGCGACGTAGGAGAAATCGATGTCGTTACCCGCGTGTAGCTTGTCCTGTTGGTTCTTGGTCAGGATTTCGAGTATGTAGCTCTCGAGCTCGGTATCGGTTAACTGGCGGAACTTGATGGGCAGCAAATCGCCGTTCATGCGCAGCATTGGCGGTACGCCGACGGCCAGATGGACGTCCGAACAGCCCTGTGCCAGGCCAAGTTTTAAAAAGGCGTCAATTCGAGCCATATGGACAGCTGCCTAAGAATCAATCGGTTGCGCTTATCCTAGGCTGAAATTATGTCGCATTCCAGAGCGACATCACATTTTTGCGAATTTGCGGCCGATTACAGCGTTACGGAGTCCAGAGCCTCCATCAGCTCGTTCATAGACTGGTGGCGCTTGCTCTTATCGACGGACATCGCTTTGGCGATAAGTGCGGCATACGCGTCAGGGATATCAGGGTTCACTTCCTGACACTGCTTGGCCTTGCCTTGCACGTGCTGATACATGACTGACATGTGATCGCCGCGACTGTACGGCGGAATGCCGGTCGTCATCTCATACATGATGACGCCGATGCTATACACGTCCGCAGTTTCATCGACCTTCTTGCCGAGAATCTGCTCGGGAGCCATGTATTTCGGAGAGCCGATCACGTAGCCGGTCTTGGTGAGCTGGGTGTCGCCACTTGACGCTGCCGCTGCTACACCAAAATCCACAATCTTGAGCAGGCCGTCTTCATTTACAAGAATATTCGCCGGTTTGAGATCGCGATGAATGACACCAGCCAAATGCGCGATCGACATACCGATGGCCATGTCACGCGAGTACTTCAAGGCTTTTTGCATCGACATCGGTTTGCTGTTCGGCATTTCACCCGTCAGCGTATGCGAGGGGAAATACTCCATCGAAATAGCGTAACAACCCTGCAAATGCAGGAAGTCATAAATTCGAATGACGTTGCGATGCGTAATCTTGCGTGAGTATCGCAATTCGTGCACGAAGCGCTTCATCATTTCTTCGTCAGAGGAAACATTCGGATTCAAAAACTTCAGAATTAATTGCTCATCGACAACTTCATCCTGCATCAGGAGCACAGTACCGAATGCACCCTTGCCGATTTTTTCAATGTACTTGTATCGACCATCGATGACGTCGCCGGGTTGGAGCTTCGTGATGTCCAGTACCTGAGCGGTTGTGGGCGCAGCTTTGGCAGGCGCTTCGGTCGCTGGGTCTGCGGCTGGTTCGGTTTGTTTTTGATGTTCGCTGAGCAGTCTCTCGAGTTCTTCATTTTCGAGTAACAGGGTCTTGGTATGCTCGCCGATCTTTTCCGCGCGCTTGTTCTCAGCGATAACGGCGGTATCGGAGGAGAACCGAGCATCCAGTTCTTGTAGAGCCTTGTCCGCGCTTCTGATAATAGTCGGTTCGTCGGATTGTTTGATTTTCTGCAGGGCGCCTCGGACCGTCGCGGCATGTGATTGATCTGACAATGCCGAGATGGCCTTAATGGCTTCGACCTGCACTTCGCGTTCCGCATGATTCACCAGCGGCATGATATTCGCGATGTGCTCCTGATTGCCGATCTTGGCAAGCCCGCGAATTACCACGGTATCTGTCTTTGCGTCTTTGCCAAGCATTTCGAGGAGGCGTGGCAATGCCTTTGGGCCACCGATCTTCGATAGTGCATCGACCGATCGTTCGCGTACCCACCAGTCACTATCGTCAGTTGCCTTGATTATATGATCAACTGCGCTTGGGTCTTTGGTTGCGTTGAGAATTTCGATCGCGGTGCGGCGAATCTCTTCGTCTTCGTCCTTAATGAGCGCTACGACCGCGCTGACCACTTTCGGCCCGCCGATTTCGGCCAGTGCGTCGCCGGCTCTGGAGCGCACCCACCAGTCATCATCCTTGAGGACCTGAAGTAGATCTTTTACCGAATCGCGGTCGCCCAATTCATTGAGTACTTCCACTGCAGCTCTGCGCGCGTACTCCGAATCGTCTTTAAGGGCATCTGCCAGATACTTGACGGTGTCCGGATGCTTCATTTGAACAATCATGTCGACGGCCTTGCTTTGCACGTCGAGATCAGGATCCTGCAACAGCCTGGTGACGGCAGCGATATTTACGCCGGAATCGCGCGTAGCCAGCGCCGAGAGGGCGGCGCTGCGGACAAGTTTATGCGTGTCTCTGAGCTGCATCTCCAGCGCCTGATTGACATCGGGCTGATCAAAGCGGCTCAATAACTCAATAAGCCGGATCTTAATGTAAGGATCCTTGCCGCCCATGCGCGCGACCAGGTCGGGAACCATCTCCGGTCGGATCGTATCTTCAATGATTTTGAACAGTTCAGCTGATTCATTCGGATCAATGTCGTAGGCGCGTTGCAGCAGTTCATGCACACTGAGATCTTGCTTGTGAACGCGCAGTACTTCGATAAGAGCGTGCTTGGATACCTCGGAATCATCGAAGAAATCCAACAAATTGTTCGCGTCGTAGTTGGTACTGCTCGACAGAGCCCATGACGTGCCGGATACGACACGTTCATTGCCATCGGCAAGACCTTCGCGATACGCATCCAAGGTCTTGTCACTGACCAGGCTGGCCAGGATATCGACGAAGACCATGGTGTGAGTCTTATCAGACAACGCCAGTGCGTCGATCGCTTTTGGGATTACTTTGGGGCCGATTTTCTTTAATCGAGCGACCAGACGCTGTGCAGCTCGAGAGTCTGGCTTAGGCTCCGCGGCCAGTTGAGAAATGAGCTGATCAGCTCTATAGGAACCAAGCAGGCTCATGACATGGCCACCGAGTGCCGACGCCACAGCGCGCGCTCGCAGGGTCCGAAGGCGGGCCTCCCTGCGCGCGTTGTCAATGATCCAAATGTTCTACTAGTCAATCGATTCGCTCTTGCCCAGGCGAAGTTCGAATTTCGCTAACTAAAAATTCGCTGCGGCATTATGCCACAACGGCTCAAAACACAATGTTCCGTAAGCCCTTTAAATCAATGCTTGGCACTGACGCTGGCTTCGATACAATGTGCGCGCACAGACCCCCGTCAACCGGGCCAAATACAATTTTATTTTACCTAATACCGACGTCTGAAATGTGACGCCGTCAGCAGAATCGAATGTGAAAAACTTCCTGAAATCCATTGAGTTACCCGGAATCGGCCGAACGATAGGCGATGTTGGGCGAGTCCTCGACGTAAATGACGCTGAGGACCGCATTTTTGCTCGTATTGAGCTCGGCTTCCCGGCAAACGGCGCGCATGATGCTTTCCGAGACGCCATTGTCGCTGCTTTTGCCGCCAAAGATGACACCCGCACGGTCGATATCGAATTCTCGACTCGAATTGTCGCGCACGGCGTGCAGCACAGCCTCAAGCCACTGGAGCAAATCCGCAATGTAATCGCGGTGGCGTCGGGTAAGGGTGGGGTCGGCAAATCGACGGTCGCAGTGAACCTGGCCCTGGCGCTGGCAGCCGACGGTGCATCCGTTGGACTATTGGATGCTGATATTTACGGCCCAAGCCAACCACACATGTTGGGACTCGCCGGCGAACAACCAAATAGCGTTGACGGCAAAACGATGCAGCCGTTGCAGGCGCATGGTTTGCAGGTGATGTCGATCGGATTCCTGGTGGATCCGGATCAGCCGATGGTGTGGCGTGGACCGATGGTCACGTCGGCGCTGAATCAACTACTGCAGCAGACGACCTGGCACGATCTGGACTACCTGATCGTCGACATGCCGCCGGGCACTGGTGACATTCAACTGACCTTGTCACAACAGGTGCCGGTGAGTGGTGCGGTCATAGTGACCACGCCGCAGGACATCGCATTGCTGGACGCGCGCAAAGGTCTCGCAATGTTTCGCAAGGTGTCGGTGCCGGTTCTGGGTGTGATTGAGAATATGAGTACCCATGTGTGTTCTGAATGCGGCCATGAGGAAGCAATTTTTGGCAGCGGCGGAGGACAGCAAATGGCTACTGACTTCGATGTTGAATTATTGGGGCAGCTACCGTTGCTAGCCAGTATTCGCCAGCAGACCGACAGCGGTAAGCCAACCGTTGTCTCCGCACCGGATTCGGCTGCGGCAGAGGCCTACAAGAATGCAGCGCGGCGTATGTCCGCGGCGCTGGGACGACAAGATAAGGACTACAGCAGCAAGTTTCCAAAGATCGTTGTTGAGGACGCAAGTTGAGTATCAAAGCGGATAAATGGATTCGCCGTATGGCCGAACAGAACGGCATGATCGAGCCGTTCGAGCCGGGTCAGGTACGCGAGAACGCTAACGGGCGCATAGTGTCCTATGGCACGTCGAGTTACGGCTACGACGTGCGTTGTGCTGCTGAATTCAAGATTTTCACGAACATCAATTCCGCCGTCGTTGATCCGAAGGCATTCGATGAGAGTAGCTTTGTCGATGTTAATAGCGAGGTTTGCGTCATCCCGCCGAACTCGTTTGCTCTCGCGCGTACGGTTGAATATTTCCGCATCCCGCGCAATGTTCTGACCATCTGTCTTGGCAAATCTACGTATGCGAGATGTGGAATCATCGTCAATGTGACGCCGCTTGAACCCGAATGGGAAGGGCACGTGACTCTGGAGTTCTCAAATACAACCACGTTGCCTGCCAAAATCTATGCGAACGAAGGCGTGGCACAAATGTTGTTTCTGGAGTCGGACGAGGAGTGCGAGACTTCCTACAAAGATCGCGGTGGCAAGTATCAGGGGCAGCAAGGCGTTACATTACCCAAAGCCTAGCCCTGTTCGCTTGCCTGGAGCTGCTTGAATGAGTCGGAAAACCGGGTTGATGTACCTCAATCTTGCTCATTTCTTTGATCACTTTTTCTTGCTCGTATTTCCTACGGCGGTTATCGCGATAGAGAGCGATTGGAACCTGAGCTATGGCGAAGCGCTGGCTCTAGGCACCTCAATGTATGTCGCGTTCGCGATTGCGACCTTGCCGGCTGGGTGGCTGGGCGATCATATCGACCGACGCAAGCTAATTACTATTTTCTTCTTCGGCTGCGGTGCCTCGAGCATATTTACCGGCCTCGCTACGGGTGCAAGTAGTATCGCAGTCGGTTTGGCATTTCTCGGCGCGTTCGCTGCCATCTACCACCCGGTCGGAATGGCGCTCGTTATCGAATTGGCAGAACGCCCCGGGCGGGCTCTCGCGATCAACGGCGTCTTCGGCAATATGGGCCTCGCCGGAGCTGCGCTGGTTACCGGCTTGTTAACCGCGCGATTCGGCTGGCGCAGTGCGTTTATTGTGCCGGGCATAGTTGCGATCCTTGTTGGCTGTTCCTACGCGTTGCAGAATTTTCGTAGCAGGAATTCGGTGCACAGCACCCACACGGATAAGCGCGACGTATTTGCCGAGGTGAGCCGGCGCAAGCAGGTTCGCGTTTTTGTTGTGGTCATCGTCTCGGCTATATTTGGTGGCGCAGTATTTAATGCAGTTACGATGACGCTGCCGAAACTATTCGACGAACGTCTGCTAGTTAGCGACATCGACTTGTCACAGATTGGTGGCTACACGGCACTGGTGTTTGGCGTCGCGGCGTTTGCGCAGCTGCCGGTTGGAGATTTACTCGATCGATACGGCGCTCGGCCCATATTCGTTGGCTTGTTGATTCCACAAATCGCGATGCTTTTTGTGATCGCCAATGCACAAGGCGGCGCCGTAATACCGATGGCCATGGTCTTGGTGTTGCTGATGTTTGCGGAGGTGCCAATCACGAGCTGGTTGCTCGGTCACTTTGTTGCACCAAACTGGCGAGCGCGGGCGTTTTCAGTCGAATACGTTCTGTCGCTCGGTTTAGGCGCGCTGGTTCTACCGGCTATCGCCTGGGGCCATCGCAGCGGCTATGGATTTTCGGTTCAGTATCTTCTGCTTGCGGGTTCTGTGGGCATCGTCTTGATCGCCGCACTTTTCTTGCCGAAATGGAAGAGCAAAGTCGCTACTTAGGATTTGGCGCGACGCGAAAAGTATTCATACAGCGGCAAGCCAACAATGATGAGTCCGATTCCTGATAACGCGCGATAGGGTGTGGCCCAGACGGTGTTGATCAACAGGTAGGCGGTAACCGCTAGAAAAACCAGCGGTACATAGGGGTAGCCCCAAACACGATACGGTCGATCCGCATCCGGTAGTCGACGTCGCAAGATGATCAGGGCAGCTGCATTCATTCCGTAAAAAACCCACAGAATGAAAATGTACATGTCCGTCAAAATATCGAAGGTGCCGGTAGCCGCCAGGCAAATGGACCAAATGCCGACGGTGACTACTGCCACTGTTGGTGTTCCATTCTTGCTGATGTGGCCCAGACTGGCAGGGAAGAGTCCTTCTCTAGCCAATGCGAAAGGAATACGCGGACCCGCCAATATTGTGGTGTGTAGCGTTCCGTATGCAGAAATCATTAGTCCCGCCGACATCAGCGCCACGATGCCGGGGCCGAAGAAACGTGATGCTGCCTCGCCGGCAACGGATGACGATTCGACAACGCTAGCTACCTCAGCAGGTGTAAGTACATAGAAATACGCCGCGTTGATGAACATATACAGCGCGATGACTAGTAGCGTTCCGCCGATGAGCGCGCGCGGTAGCGTCCGGTGTGGGTTTTTTATTTCTCCGCCCATGGCCGCGATCACTGCCCAGCCGTTATACCCCCATAGAGCACCGAGCATCGCCGCGCCGAATCCAGTGATACCAAGTTTCGCGGTGTCCGGAACTCCCTCGCAGGTTCCACTTGCCCCATTCATGGAGAAGTTTGCCCATGATCCATCGGCGAGCAGAAACGCGCCCAAAGCGATGAGCAAGACCAGCGAGACTTTGATCGAGGTTAAAAGAGTCACCGCCCGTCCGTTCGAATGAACGCTGAGCAGGTTGAGTCCGGTTGCCAGAACGATGATCAATACCGGCAGCAACTTAGTCGCCAGCGGTGGTAGTAATCCTCCGCTCAGATCGTTCAAAAAAATGACGAAAATTATGGATACCGCGGCGGCAGATGCGCCTAGCGCAACCGTCTTGGTCCATCCGTAAATAAATGCCCAGCGCTTGCCAAACGCAGCGTCGATAAAATGAAACTCGCCACCAGATCGCGGCATCATCGCCCCGAGCTCTGCATAGACGAGGGCTCCGGCCAAGGTTAGCAATCCGGCGAGAAACCAAACCAGCAACACCATCTCCGGGCTGCCGACGTTGCACGTCATAACTCGAGCCTTGACGAAGACACCCGTGCCGATGATATTGGCGAGAATCACGGCAGTTGCGGGAATCAAGGTAAGGGCCCGTACGAGTCTTCTGTTGCCCGCGGGTGCCTCTGTCACTCGAAATCCCGACTAAGCGGTTCGTTGAGCGTTTCTCCGCCTAACATGGCATTGCCGTTACAAAACCGTAATTGACCGTCTGCAAACAATCCGGCCGCCTCAGGGTATATCTGATGCTCGAGAGTTTGTACGCG
>CAYWYT010000025.1:0-16520 GCA_964462665.1 uncultured Woeseiaceae bacterium
CTTTATACCATAGCCAATCGCAGCCAACAACGGCGATGTGAACAAATCAGGGCCACCGCCCTGCCCCCTACTCTAAGTGTCTGAGCCTAAAGAGAAAATTGGCTCTGACCCCTTTTTGGACAAAGAATGACTGTAACTATAAAGACCGATGAAGAGCAGAACAAAATGCGAGTTGCGGGCCGCCTTGCGGCCGATGTACTCGATATGATTGGCGAGCACGTCCAGGCGGGCGTTACCACGGATCAGCTTAATGATGTCTGTCACAAGTACATTACCGAAGTGCAGGACGCGATTCCTGCACCCCTCAACTATCGAGGCTTCCCGAAGTCCATATGCACCTCGGTAAACCATGTCGTTTGTCATGGCATTCCCGGCGAGCGGAAGTTAAAAAATGGCGATGCCGTAAACATTGATATTACGGTTATCAAGGACGGCTTCCACGGCGATACCAGCCGCATGTTCTTTGTTGGCAAACCCAGCGTTCAAGCGCAACGGCTGGCTGATATTGCGTTTGAGGGTATGTGGTTGGGCATTGAAGAGCTTGCTGCCGGTAAACAGCTAGGTGACGTCGGCGCAGCGGTCCAGAAGCATGTCGAAAAAAATCGCTTCTCCGTGGTCAAGGAATATTGCGGGCACGGTATTGGACGCGTATTTCATGAAGACCCGCAGGTCCTGCACTACGGCACCGCCGGAACGGGCATGGGGCTGAAGGCTGGCATGACTTTGACCGTCGAGCCTATGGTCAATGCCGGCAAGGCAAACGTAAAACTGCTGCCCGACGGCTGGACCGTCGTGACCAAGGACCATAGCCTGTCAGCACAATGGGAACATACGGTGCTGATCACCGAAACGGGCTACGAGGTATTAACTCTTGGAGCCCGTGATAGATAACTTTTCTCTTTTACTTCAATGAGTTATACGGCTACAACGCGAGCGGAACTCGACGCCGCCAGCGATGACATTCGGCAACGCTTTCTCGATGGCGAATCTGTGCTTACGCTCGTGCGCGATCGCTCCGATCTGGTCGACTCCGTCCTTACGCATCTGTGGCAGCAGCATGCGCCTGACTGTGTTGGCGTCGCTGCCCTGATCGCGGTCGGCGGCTACGGACGCGCAGAACTGCATCCGGCGTCTGACGTCGACATCCTGGTGCTGCTACCAAAAAAACTATCCACTGTCTGCAAGTCCCAGATCGGCGACTTCGTAACCTCACTGTGGGACATCGGTCTCGAGATCGGTCATAGCGTTCGCACCGTCAAACAGTGCCGCGAGGAGGCCAGGACGGATCTGACGGTTGCAACAACCATGATGGAATCGCGCCTTGTCGACGGACCGGACGACCTGTATGCGGACATGCAAGCCGTCATTGCGCCGAATAAGATCTGGCCACCGGCTAAATTCTTCGAGGAGAAGCGCAAAGAACAGATCGCAAGGCATCATCGCTATGATGATTCGGCCTACAACCTGGAACCTAACGTCAAAGGAAGTCCCGGCGGATTGCGCGATATCCAGATGGTCGGCTGGGTCGCCAAGCGCCATTTCGGCGTCGAGACATTTGAAGAACTGGTAGCGCACAAATTCTTGACGCCTGGTCAGGTGAAGCGCCTCAGTGACGGTCAGGAGTTTCTCTGGCGAGTTCGATTCGGCCTGCATATTCTGACCGGACGCCGTGAAGACCGGTTGCTGTTTGACCATCAGATAAACCTGGCCAAGATGCTCGGCTACGAGGACGCCAGCTATACCCTTGCGGTCGAACAACTCATGCAGCGCTATTACAGAACAGTGATGGACCTGAGCCGCCTCAACGAAATGCTGTTGCAGTTGTTTGAAGAGGCCATCCTGATGGATCCGACGGCGGCGCCGGAACCGCTCAATGAACGCTTTCAGGTTAAGAACGGTTATTTGCAGACCGTCGATCAGCAAGTGTTCGCTCGCGATCCTTCCGCCTTACTCGAACTGTTCTTACTGTTGCAGCAAAACCCGGAGATTCGCGGCGTCAGCGCGTACACGGTGGGACTGATTAAACGCAATCTGCATTTAATCGACGAAGAGTTTCGGCAGAATCCGCGCAATCATCGACTGTTTCTCTCCATCCTGCGCGCGCCCGAAGGCGTCACGCACGAACTGCGGCGCATGAATTTGTACGGCGTACTGGGCCTCTATATCCCCTCCTTCGGTCGCATCGTCGGCCGCATGCAGTACGACTTGTTCCACGCATACACCGTAGACGAGCACACGCTGTTTGTAGTGAGCAACCTGCGCCGCTTTGCACTGCCCCGCTTCGACGACGAATATCCGCGCTGCAGTCGCGTCATGCAGGCATTTGAGAAGCCCGAAATTGCCTATCTGGGTGGATTGTTTCACGACATCGCCAAGGGCCGTGGCGGCGATCATTCCGAACTAGGCGCAGTGGATGCCGAAGCCTTTTGTCTGGAACACGGTCTCAGCAAATACGACGCAGGCATCGTAGCGTGGCTGGTGCGCAACCATTTAATCCTGTCGACAACAGCACAAAAGAAAGACATTGGCGATCCCGATGTCATTGATGAATTCGCGGCCCTGGTTCGCGACCCTCTACACCTGGATTATCTGTACCTGCTAACCGTCGCTGACGTACGCGGCACGAACCCCAAGCTGTGGAACTCGTGGAAGGCATCATTGTTTGGTGACCTGTATGACCTGACCCATCGCGCACTGCGGCGCGGACTCGAGAATCCGATGGATCGCGAGCAGCTAGTCGTTGAGAAAAAAACACAGGCACGAGAGTCGTTGCTCGAGCTCGGCCTGAGCGACGAAAACATCGACACGATCTGGGCATTGTTCGACGACAGTTATTTCCTGCGCCACCGCCCCAAGGAAATTATCTGGCATACCGAATGGCTGTCGAACTCTGATACCGAATCCGAAATCGGCCTTGTCGATGTGCGTCTACGCTCCGGCGGCGACGGCATTGAGGCCGTGCTATACACACCGAGGTCGCAGCGAACCTTTGCACACGCGACTGCCGTCCTCGACGAACTGAGCATGAATATCGTCGACGCACGTATCGTTCCCATCATCAACGGCTACAGCATCGACACTTATATCTTCATGGAACTCGACAAGCGCATGGAAATAGATGCTTCCAGGTTAAACAAAATCAAGCGCTCGTTGGCGCGCATCCTCGCCGCGCAGGACGATGACGCAGTATCTGTGACCCGCAGCGTGCCGCGTCGCGCAAGAATGTTTACAACGCCCGCGAGCGTAGAGTTCGGAGAAGATACGGCCAACGGTCGAACAGTGATGGACCTGGTCGCCGCCGACCGGCCTGGAATGCTTAGCAAGGTCGGACGGGCTTTTATCGAATTGGGCATCGATATCGACGCGGCCAAGATCATGACCATCGGAGAACGCGCGGAAGATGTATTCTATGTAAGTGATGAGGCTGGCGCTCCGCTGGACGCAACAACAAAAGAAAAACTACGCGACAACCTTGTCGCCAAACTAGGTGATTAATGCAGGATCTAATCGACACCATCGAAAATGGATTTGAAAGCGGCGGCAAAATGGCCGATGACGCTGAAACGCAACGTCTAAATGAGGCGGTGCAAACAGCGATTTCGATGCTGGACGCGGGCAGCTGTCGCGTCGCGGAGCCTGGCGAAGACGGGTGGCGAGTCAACCAATGGCTCAAGAAAGCGGTCTTGTTGAGCTTCCGACTTTCCGACAATCAGATCATGCCGGGCACGCACAGTAATTTCTTCGACAAGGTGCCCATGAAGTATGCGGATTACTCCGAGTACGACTTCAAAAAAGACGGTGTACGCGTGGTGCCGGATGCCCTGGTTCGTCGCGGTGCGTACATCGCGAACGACGTCGTACTTATGCCGAGCTACGTCAACATCGGGGCGTACGTTGACTCCGGGACCATGGTCGACACCTGGGCTACCGTTGGCAGCTGCGCGCAAATTGGCAAGAACGTGCACCTGTCCGGTGGCGTTGGCATTGGCGGTGTACTTGAGCCCGTTCAGGCTGGACCAACCATTATTGAGGACAACTGTTTCATCGGCGCACGATCGGAAATCGTCGAAGGTGTTGTCGTTGAAAAAGGCTCGGTAATTTCAATGGGCGTTTATATCGGTCAGAGCACGAAAATCTATGATCGTGCGACGGGCGAAGTCAGCTATGGGCGCGTCCCGGCCGGATCCGTCGTCGTGTCCGGCAATCTGCCATCCGCTGACGGAAAGTACTCATTGTATTGTGCTGTCATCGTCAAGCATGTTGATGAAAAGACTCGCTCGAAAACGAGTCTCAATGATCTATTGCGAAACGCGGAATAAGGTACATCACATTGTTAACGATCTACGGAATCAAAAGCTGCGACTCGTGTCGGGCAGCCAGAAAGTTTCTTACCGCCAGGGAAATTGAATTTCGTTTCCATGATTTACGCGAGCAGGGACTCGACATTCAAATGCTCGAACGATGGAGCGACCGCCTCGGCTGGGAACGATTACTCAATAAGAAGAGCCTGACCTGGCGAAAGATCCCCGAAGTTGATCGTAATGACATGACGAAAGACAAGGCATTGGCGGCCATGATCGAAAGACCGACCTTGATCAAGCGGCCGGTCCTGGAGGCTGATAAATTTATTGCTGTCGGATTTTCCGAAAAACGCTTCTCGGAATTCCTCGAAAATCTCTAGCCAATTCTTCCTGTGATGTAATCCTCGGTGAGTCTGTGCTGAGGATTTGTGAAGATTTTGTTTGTTTCGTCGACTTCGATGAGCAAGCCGAGATGAAAATAGGCCACTCTTTTGGAAACACGCGCCGCCTGCTGCATGGAATGCGTCACGATAACGATCGCGTAATCCTCTGACAATTCGTCCATAAGATCTTCAACACGCGCAGTCGCGATCGGATCCAGCGCAGAGCACGGTTCGTCCATGAGAATGACTTCCGGGTCCACCGCTATTGTTCGGGCAATACACAATCGCTGCTGTTGCCCACCGGACAAGCCCGTACCGGGCTGATCCATTCGATCCTTAACTTCTTTGAGCAGTCCGGCCCGTTCCAAACTCGTATGCACAATGTCGTCAAGCTCGGCACGGTCAGCGGCGAGACCGTGAATTCGCGGCCCGTAGGCTACGTTGTCGTAAATGCTCTTGGGAAACGGATTAGGTTTCTGGAACACCATCCCTACGCGTGCGCGCAGCGCGACCGGATCGAGTTCCTTGCTGTAAATATCCTGACCACCCAGAGTGATACGCCCTGTCACGGTGGCGTTCTCGATCGAATCGTTCATGCGGTTCAAGCAACGCAGAAACGTCGATTTACCGCACCCGGACGGCCCGATCAACGCGATGACCTCCTTCTTGCTGATCTCAAGCGTCACGTTCTTGATGGCGTGGTTGTCGCCATAGTGAACATTGACATCTTCTGCCACGACGTACGGATTCTCACAGCGGACATTGCCGACAGTTTGCTCCACTTCAGTCAGCTGCGAGGCAACCTCGCCTTGCACTTGTGTCATTTTAGTTACCATTTACGTTCCAGGCGTTTGCGCAAGATTACCGCGACCAAGTTCATAAGCAAGAGAAAGCCCAGCAGCACCATAATCGCCGCGGACGTACGCTCTGCAAAGGCGCGCTCGGGACTGTCTGCCCAAAGATAAATTTGTACCGGCAATGCAGTCGCCGGATCCGACAAGCCGCCAGGCACATCCACGATAAAGGCCACCATGCCGATCATGAGTAGCGGCGCCGACTCACCCAGCGCACGACTCATGCCGATAATGGTTCCGGTCAGCATGCCCGGCATCGCCAATGGCATGACATGATGAAAAACCACCTGCATGCGGGAGGCGCCCAGGCCAAGCGCTGCTTCACGAATGGACGGCGGTACCGATTTAATAGCAGCCCGCGATGCAATAATAATGACGGGCAGTGTCAGCAGCGACAATACCAGGCCGCCAACCAATGGTGCGGAACGCGGCAGCGACGCCCAATTGATGAAGACCGCAAGACCGAGCAAGCCGAATACGATAGACGGCACGGCCGCGAGATTGTTGATGTTGACTTCGATCAGGTCCGACCAACGATTCTTGGGCGCAAACTCTTCGAGATAAATTGCTGCGGCAACGCCTATCGGAAGTGCCAGGACGATGGTTACCAGCAGCATATAAAAAGAACCCGTCAGCGCGCCGCGAATTCCCGCGAGTTCCGGCTCGCGAGAATCACCATTTGTGAAAAGCGCACGATTAAATTGAGTCTCTAGTTTTCCGTTTGCCTGCATGGACTCTATCCATGCAACTTGCGCGTCCGAGATTGGCCGTTGTGACTCATCTATCGACGCATCGATGTTGCCCTTCACCAGCATGTCGACATTAGAAGCGGCTGGTACCCAGATGTTCTGGGTCGTACCGATCAGCTCCGGATCCGCGGCAATCATGTCGCGAATTTGATAGCCAGCGCCGATGCTGAGGAGTCGATACAACTCTCGTCGCTCGCTACGGCCCGTCACTTCAGGAAACTGTGCGCGCAAAGCTGCCTTTGCCAAACCGTCGAAATCTGCATACGCCAGGTCGACCTCACCATTCGGCGCAATCACATCAGCGCTCAACTCAACATCGAGTTGCAGGAATGTTTGCACAAATGCTGTTGAGCCTTTGCCAATTAAGTCTGCAAAGAATACAACCAGGAATACGATGCCTACCGCTGTCGCCAGCATGCCGCTGTAACGGAAAACTCGCTCCTTGCGACGTCTTCGACCCAAACTGGCGGCTACTTTTTGCGACGTCGAATTACTCATACTGTTCTCTATATTTTCGAACAACATGCAGGCCGACAACGTTAAGCACCAAAGTCACCACGAACAACATGAGACCCAGCGCGAACGCAGCAAGGGTCTTGGCGCTATCAAATTCCTGATCGCCAACCAGTAGCGTTACGATTTGTACAGTGACAGTCGTAACTGCCTCGAACGGGTTGGCCGTCAGATTGGCCGCCAGACCGGCGGCCATAACAACAATCATGGTTTCGCCAATCGCCCGTGACACCGCCAGTAGCACGCCACCTACGATTCCCGGAAGTGCTGCCGGTAAAATCACTTTGAGCATCGTTTCCGAACGCGTCGAACCCAATCCAAGGGCGCCGTCACGCATCGCGCTCGGCACGGCGTTGATCGCATCATCAGTCAAAGAAGAAACCAGCGGAATGATCATGATTCCCATGACCAGTCCAGCCGCAAGCGCACTCTCCGACGCAACCTCGAAGCCAAGCATTTCGCCGGTTCGTCGTACCCACGGCGCGACTGTCAGCGCAGCAAAAAATCCATAAACGACGGTAGGAATACCTGCGAGGATTTCCAACAGAGGCTTGGCAATATCGCGAACCTGCCGTGTTGAGTACTCCGCAAGATAGATCGCTGTCATCAGCCCTACAGGAACAGCCACCGTCATCGCGATAGTAGTAATCAGAATTGTTCCAGCGAACAACGGAATCGCGCCAAAACTACCGGACGAGCCAACCTGATCCGCGCGAATAGCGGTTTGCGGACTCCAGTTCAGACCGAACAGGAAGTCAGTAAACGGAACCTCCTGAAAGAAGCGAATAGCCTCAAACAAGACCGACAAGACGATGCCGATGGTCGTAAATATTGCGATGCTTGAGGCCGCGATCAGCGCAGCGAGTACGACCTGCTCGACGCGATTACGGGCTCTAAGATCGGGTCGAATTTTACGCCACGCTGCGAGGCCACCCACGACTGCGGCAAATAGAATTACCGCAGATAATAGCTGACGACTTCGAGTGGAGTAGTCAACGAAGCGAGCGGCCGCGTCCTGCAGCATTGAATCTGCCTCGACACTGATGACATCACCGTTCGCGAGATTTTGAATATTATTTACGAGCAGGTTCAACTCGCCCGCAGAAAGCGCTTGCTGCGCCTCCGGCAAGCCGCTAATAAGCAGCGCGATGATCACTTTCCCTTCCAGCAGCACCCAGCAGAGCAGCAAGAACATCGCCGGCAGCAGACACCAAATCGCAGTGAAATAGCCGTAATAGCCAGGTAGAGAATGCAACGCGCGCACTTTTCCGCGGCCGCCCGCCAACTCCAGCGAGCGCCTTCTTCCAATGATAAACGCCGCAACTCCCATTGCGGCGAGAATCAAAACTAATGTTGTGTTCTGCATCGAACTCGCTTAATTGGTTGCAAGCTTCAGCGGTGTCAATTGGCGAACGTCGGCAGCAACCTGACCGCGTTCTTCGACCGGCATCGGAATCAATCCGCGATCAGATAAGTAGCCCTCGTCGCCCCATGCACGTTCGCTGGTGAATTCCCGCAACAACTCGCGCAGGCCCGGAATGACATCGACATGGGCCTTCTTTGCATAGAAAAACAACGGTCTCGAGATCGGGTATTGGCCGTCGGCAATCGCGTCGAAGGTCGGCTCTATGCCATCCACTTTGGCGCCGACCACTTTATCGGCGTTTTGATCAAGAAAACTGAAGCCAAAAATCCCCATCGCACGCGGATTTGCTTCCAGTTTCTGCACGATCAAATTATCGTTCTCACCCGCTTCAACGAATGCGCCATCTTCGCGAATCGTGTGGCAAATAGACTTGTACCTATTACCGGCGGTTTTCTTCAATGCCGCGATCCAGGAAACGCTATTGCAGCCGCCTTCCATCGCCAGTTCGACGAACGCGTCGCGTGTACCCGACGTCGGCGGCGGCCCAAGCACTTCAATGCGTGTCGCGGGCAGGTCCGGATTAACGTCGGACCAGTTCTCATTCGGGTTATCGATTAGCGCGCCGCTATTAGCGCCCGGTATCTGTTTTGCCAGCGCAAGGAAAATCTCCGTACGAGTCAATGCAATCGGGGTCGAATTCAGAGACTGTGCTATTACGATACCGTCATAGCCGATTTTCACCTCTACGATATCCTGCACACCGTTTGCAGCGCATAACTCAACTTCTGAGGCCTTGATCGCACGCGACGCGTTGGTGATATCCGGATAGTCCACACCGACGCCATCGCAAAACAACTTCAGTCCGCCGCCTGAGCCCGTAGCCTCAACTTTCGGCGTCTTAAAATCGGTACTGCGTCCGAAGCGTTCGGCGACCACTGTCGAAAACGGATAGACGGTCGATGAACCGACGATGTAGATATAATCACGGCTGGTTTGTGCGCTAGCGGTAGCGCAAAAAAATGCCGAAATCAGGGTGATCGTGCTGAGCGCAAACATCTGGGTTTTGCAGGACACGTACTTTCTCCGAATTGAGTGTGATAATGGTTACTTCCTAGGCGCACAGCTTAGCGACGGATTGTTACCGATTTGTTGCAATAGACGCTTATAAGCGCTCCTAGTGCGGCGCACTGAATATTTTTTTTATTCAACCTTTTCATGCTATTACGAGGCTTAACGAGAATTGACTAAGACATCAGACATTGCCAATGAAGGTCATCCAGCAATACAACTACTTACACAGTTGATTCGCCGTCGCTCCGTCACGCCCGACGACGCCGGCTGTCAGGAAATTCTCGCTGCCCGACTCAGCGCACTTGATTTCAAATGCGAGTCGATGCCGTTTGGTGACGTCACCAATCTATATGCGCGACGCGGCGATGCGGGTCCGGTGTTGTGCTTCGCCGGACACACTGACGTGGTGCCGCCTGGGCCCGACGCGGAATGGAGCTCGGACCCGTTCGAACCCAATATTCGTGACGGCGCCATCTATGCGCGGGGCTCAGCAGATATGAAAGGCGGTCTCGCCGCCATGGTCATAGCATTGGAGGAGTTTGTCGCAGCACATCCTGAGCATCGCGGCAGCCTCGCAGTATTAATCACCAGCGATGAAGAGGGCCGCGCGCGCGACGGCACGCTCAAGGTTGTCGACGCGTTGCAAGCGCGCGGCGAGAAGATTGAATGGTGTGTGCTAGGCGAACCCTCGAGTGAACAAACGCTGGGCGATATTGTTCGTATCGGCCGCCGTGGATCACTCAGCGGTATGTTGACCGTCAAAGGCGTACAGGGTCATGTTGCCTATCCGCATTTGGCGGACAATCCGATTCGCCGCTTTGCTCCGATCCTCGCCGAGTTGCATGAGGTCGGGTGGGATCAGGGCAACGAGTTCTTTCCTCCGACCAGCTTTCAGGTCGTGGACGTTCAGGCAGGCATTGGGTTTCCAAACGTAACGCCCGGAGAATTAACGGCACGTTTCAACTTCAGGTATTCAACAGTCTGGACGCACGACAGCTTGCAGGAGCGCGTGCATGAAATATTCGATGCACATAACATCGACTACGAATTGAATTGGCATTTGTCTGGAAAACCGTTTCTTACCGAGCCAGGTGATTTGATCTCTGCGGTATCGGCAGCTGTTCAGGAATACACGGGCCAAGCCCCGGAATTATCGACTGGCGGCGGTACGTCGGACGGCCGATTTATCTCGCCAGCGGGTACAGATGTTGTCGAACTGGGGCCGGTCAATGCATCGATTCACAAGATTGACGAACACGTATCAATCGAAGACGTCGTTACACTGTCCTCGATGTATCGTCGCATTTGCGAAAAACTACTCGTCGCGGATTAAATTGTTCCACAGGCAAGCCGCGGTCAGCCCTGCGATTCCGATCAGTACCCACATAGGCATAGACAGGCCGATGAGTGACCAGGCAACCGATGCACATTCGCCGGAGCCGGTGAACACCATTTTTAGTGCGTCGCCAAACGGAAAGTTGTCGAGCATGTAATCAAGACCCGGGCCGCAGGACGGTACCTTGTCAGCAGGCAGGTGTTGTAGCCAAACGTGTCGGCCGGCAACAATCAACCCTTCGAGCGCGAACAGCGCGAAGATAGCGAGGTAAATGCGGCGGGCCCACCCCGGACTCGGGTTGTGCACAGCCAACAGCAGGAATCCCAAGCCCATTCCAATAACGGCAATGCGTTGGAAAATACATAATGGACACGGGTCAAGATGGAGCAGGTACTGCGCGTACAACGCGAACCCCATCATGCCGGTGCACATCAGAAAGCCCAATAAATTAAGGGCACGCCTGGATGGTAAATTCATTGCTAGCTATTCAGTGGCGAGGTCCGACGCCTCGGAAATGTCAGTATGGCGCACATCTCGCCCTTGCACCATATAGATCACGTACTCACATATGTTCTTGGAATGATCACCAATTCTTTCCAGTGAACGAGCCACCCAGGTCACGTTCATGACGCGCTTGATGCTGCGCGGGTCTTCCATCATGAAGGTAATGCACTGACGCTGAATCGCTTCGTACTCCTCATCAACACGCTCGTCTTCGCGCAGGACTTCAAAAGACTCGGCGACATCCAGCCTGGCGAACGCATTCATGGCATCGCGCAGCATGTGCAGGACGTGCGTACCAAGCGTTTTTATCTCACGGTAAGAGTCCGACGGGCGGTCCATCGCGGCTAACTTCGATGCCAGGAAACCGATTTTCTCAGCCTCGTCCCCGATCCGTTCAAGGTCGGTTATCGTTTTGATAATTGCAACAATCAAACGCAGATCGCCGGCCGCAGGTGCACGTGTAGCAAGAATACGGCTGCATTCCTCATCGATGCTGACTTCGAGCGCATTTACCTTGTAGTCGTCATTGGCGACCTTGAGCCCGAGCTCGCTGTCACCACTAACGAGTGCAGCGATCGCTTTGGACAACTGCGATTCGACCAGGCCGCCCATGGCCAACACCTTATTGCGTAGCTCTTCAATATCCTGATTGAAACTACGTGAAATATGGTCTGTAAAATCCGATGCTTGCATGATCTAAACCTGCCTCGTTATTAAAGATAAACCTACTTTCATTTCTACTGCGTGTCGATCAATTTCACCGTATTCATGTGGCAACGACGCGCTGTGCTGGAAAATGGCAACGAAATTCACTACCCACGCCCGGCTCACTGGTAACTAACAACTCTGCTGAGTGCCGCTCCAAAACGTGCTTTACGATCGCCAGGCCAAGTCCAAATCCGCCCTCTCCTCGGGCCCGCCCACGATCGACACGAAAGAAGCGTTCGGTTAGTCGCGGAATATACTCTGCGACGATTCCCTCGCCACTGTCACGAACGCTCAGGTCAGCGCCGTCAGGTCCCGACTGCCAGATAACTTCTATGCGCCCGTCCGACGATGTATGCCGCACGGCATTGGAAATCAGGTTATTCAGAACCGACTCGATCTCGCTTTGCGCGCCCAGCAACTGATCCGACGATTCGATACTCACATCGATGACGGGTACATCCTCTGCCCCCGAAAACGTCTCTTTGGTCGCGGTAATTAACGCCGCAATATCGATCGCCTGATTGGTATCGGCTTGCCCGGCACCTTCCAGTCGAGACAGATCGAGTAGTTCCTTGATAATTGTTGTCATGCGCCGCGCCTGCGACTGCATTTGAGAAAGCGGTTTTACCAGGTGCTCAGGGACTTGCTCATCCTCAGCAAACGTCTCGAGATAGCCGCTGATGACGGTAAGGGGTGAGCGCAGTTCATGCGACGCATTGGCGACGAAGTCTCGGCGCATTTTGCTTAGCCGTATCCGGTCGGTTACGTCGCGAATCAATAAGAGCTTCTGATCGGCTCCATACGGCACAACGCGGCAATTAAGCCAAACGTCTTCCCGGACCGGGGATTCAAGATCAACCGTTTTGTCCGAATCGGTGTCCGCCAGCAACGCAGTCAAGCCGGGCGATCGAATAATATTATCCACACGCTGCCCGCGGTCCTTCTTCGGTTTCACCCCGAGCAACAGTTTCGCTGCACGGTTGCTGCTCATGATTTCGTTGTCGGCGTTGATTACGACTGCCGCGTCGGGCATCGCATTTATTGATTTCCGAACTTCCTTAACAACCCTTCTTAGTTGTTGCTTGTAGCGGTTGCCGCGCTCCCGCTCGTAGCTGAATCGGGAAAATAATTGCTGCCAGATTCCATCACCGTCACGAAAGAAGCGGAAGTCACCGCTGCGCAAGGCGCGCTCGAAAGCAATCAAATTTCGCAATTGCCAGAGCAACACAACAAGTGCTGCAATTAGCAGACCTCTTTCCAAGCCACCGTAGATCCAGCCTATAAGCGCACCGAGCGCGAGCAACAACGCGCTACTGGCCAGAATTCTTCGACCAGAATTGCTCATTTCGTTGAAAACCGATAACCGGCGCCGCGCACCGTTTGTATGTACTTGTCCGCGCTCTCAGCCGTGAGGGCCTTCCTCAATCGACGCACGTGGACATCGACCGTACGCTCCTCGACATACACGTTGGCACCCCAAACCCGATCCAGCAATTGCTCGCGACTATAGACCCTATCCGGATGGGAAATGAGAAAATGCAGCAAGCGGTATTCGGTGGGCCCAAGCCGCACCTCGTTACCATTTGCCGTCACTCGATGGTCCGCGCCATCCAACTTAATGTTACCGACATCAATCACATCGCTGTCGATGACCGTGGCTCTGCGCAGCACCGCCTGAATTCTCGCAACCAGTTCCCGTGGTGAAAACGGTTTGGTTATGTAGTCGTCTGCCCCACCCTCGAGCCCTGCGACTTTATCGTATTCGTCCGCCCTGGCCGTCAGCATGATGATCGCAAGGTCATCATTGGCGCGATCTCTTTTTAGCATCCTGACCAACTCGAGCCCGCTCATATCCGGCAACATCCAATCAACCAGAGCAAGGTCGGGTTGTTTGTCCGCGAGCAATTCGCGTGCGTCTTTGCAGTTTTCGGCTTCAAGCGTGACATAGCCTGCACGACTGAGATGAAACGCAATCATCTCGCGTATGGCGGTTTCGTCTTCAACAATCAGGATCTTGGTAGATGCCATTTAACTTGCACTTGAAATGCGCTTTGCAGCGCGGCCGCGACATTACAACAGGGCTATATTACAGAACTGTTACGATCTTGGAGTCGGTTTCTCTGCGACTTTTTGGCGAAGATACGCGGGCATGAGTTCGGCCGGACCTATCGACAAGCCAGTCTGCAGGCTCTGGACACCAAGGCCAAGCAGGTATCGTGCGCGCGGATGCAACACATCAGACAGCGTGTCGAGCCTGGCAGTATTGCTTGCAAGCAGCCCCGGATAGCGCTGCCAACCCGCGCCGGCTGCATATCTGTGGCCATCAGCCGCGGTATCAAGTTCCGCAATCGCGTCTTGCACTTGCAAGCGCTCAGATATTTGCGCGACCGGCAAACCGTCAGGCCCTCGAGCAAAAATCCCGAGGTAAACTTCGCTCATATGTGCGTCCTGTGTGACCACGACCTGTGCAGCATCACTGTCCGCAAAGACCGCTGCCGCCACCGCCGCCAGCGACGAAACCGGAACGATTTTTAATCCAGACCCGTAAGCGAGACCTTGTGCCACTGAAGCTGCGATACGCATGCCAATGAATGAGCCTGGCCCGTTCCCGAGAACGATCGCGTCCAATTCAGACAGTGCCAGCCCGGACTCGTCTAACGCCGCTCGGATCATTGGCACCAACAGGCGCGTATGCTCGCGCGGCTGCTCTTCATAGCGCTCGAATATTGCAGCATCATTTTTGACCGCAACCGAACACGAGACTGAAGAAGTATCCAGCGCCAGCAATTTCACGCTGTGGCCTTCTTGTTCTCGTGCCTGGCCAGAAAGTCCGCAACATCCTTGATGGACCTTGTCGACGGCATCGGCGCAAAACTCTTGAGAAAGGTACGACCGTAACTCTTGCTCGTGATGCGCGGGTCACACAGCACAATGACACCGTAGTCGTTCTGGTCTCGCAGCAATCGACCTGCGCCCTGCTTCATAGCAAGTACCGCCTGCGGTAACTGATGCTGTGAAAACCCATTGCCGCCCTCGCGCCGGATAAACTCCAAACGCGCCATCATCAGTGGGTCCGCCGGCGATCCAAACGGGAGCTTGTCGATAGCGACGACGGAGAGCGCCTGGCCGCGCACATCGACTCCCTCCCAAAAACTGCCGGTACCGAGCAATACCGCGTTGCCTTCTTCACGAAAGCGTCGCAACAGCTCGTCGCGCGGCGTTGCGCCTTGAACGAATAGTTTGCGCCCAGCCAGTACTTTCTTATTGGTCTTGAACCATTGCGCTGCGTTGTTCAGCGCGCGGTGGCTCGTGAACAGGCAAAACATGCCACCGGAAGTCATTTTCAGAAGTGGTGCAACGGCTTCCAACGCGGCGCCCGTATGCAGTGGATTCGATGGCTCCGGAAGGTCCGGCGGCAGGTATACAAGACCGTTGTCAGCGACGGCGTACGGACTGGGAAACGTCAGGGCTGTCGTTCCCATCAGACCCATGCGCGACAGGAAGTGTGAAAAGTCGTCTCCGATGGCCAAAGTCGCCGAGGTAAAAACCCATGCCTGATGCGGATTGTTAATCATGCCGCTCAACGTCGCCGAGACATCAAGCGGCGTAAGATTGAGACGTAGACTGCGCGGGTTGATCTCCAACCAGCGCAACCCATCCCAGGTCTCGTCGTTCGACAATAGAGCCAATCGTTCGATGACACTAATGACCTGGGTGTGTAATTGCTCCAACTCTGTGGACGCGTCTGCAATATCCAGCAAAGCTTCTTGCACTTCACCCAATGCGATTCGCAGGGAATGCAGAGCCTCGCGAATGTCCGGCAATACGTCGGCGAGTTGATGCTTGCCCTCTTTTCGGGGCGCTTCCGCCTTCAACACACGAATCGCTGTCTGCAACTGGTCGATACGGCGTTGCAATTCAGGTTGTTGAAACGAAACGCTCTCTGCACGTACTGCGTCAACAATACGATCGAGTTCGCGACTACCCAGACCGACACCGAAAAACTGTACGGCGAGATCCGGGATCTGATGAGCTTCGTCCAGAATAATTGCCTCCGCGCCGGGCAAAAATTCAACAAAGCCCTCTTCCTTCATCGCAAGGTCAGCCAGAAGGAGGTGGTGATTGACGACGACCAAATCCGCTTCCTGCGCCGCCCGCCTTGCTTTGACGACGTGACATTTGGAATATTCCGGGCACTTTTGCCCCAGGCAGTTATCAACTGTCGACGTAACGTGTGGCCAGATGTAGGAATCTTCGGCTACCTCGTTGAGCTCGGCACGATCGCCGCTGATAGTCCGGTGTCGCCACTCGCGAACCTCGTGGAGGTCATCGCGCAGAGACGGCGCCAGGTCGGTCGCCTGATCCAGGCGGTGCACGCATAGATAATTGGCGCGCCCTTTCAATAGCGCCGTTTCTACGGGCCGTCCAACGGCTTTGGAGATCAATGGCAGATCACGGTGATAAAGCTGATCCTGCAGGGCCTTGGTGCCGGTCGAGATGATCGTCTTGCGGCCGCTCTGCAATGCAGGCAGCAAATAGGCAAAAGTCTTACCCGTTCCTGTACCGGCCTCGACCACGATTTTGTCCCGATTGGCGATCGCTTCCGCGACAGATTCGGCCATCCACGCCTGTCCGGCCCGCGGCTGGAATCCGGGCAGGTAGGATTGAAGAGGGCTGTTCTCGCCGAAGAAATCTGAAAGCTTGGTCACGGCGCAAAGAGTACACGGATTGGACC
>CAYWYT010000026.1:0-16362 GCA_964462665.1 uncultured Woeseiaceae bacterium
CGGCCAGCCGACCGCAGGGCGCGAATTATAGCCGATGGGCGGCCGTTTCGCTCAGTAAAATGCTGTCAATGATGGCTCCACCCAGACATCGGTCGCCAGCGTAAAAGACGACGAACTGGCCTGGCGCGACCGCACGCTGCGGCTCGTCAAACTCGACATTGAGCAAGCTGCCATCACTGCTCACGGTGCAGGCCTGATCGTTTTGTCGATAACGCACCTTTGCCATGCATTTCAGGCCCGTATCCAGGCCTGCGGGAGCCGCTCCGATCCAGCTGGCATCCGTTGCGACGAGGCTGTCGCTGAGCAACAGGTCAGTTTCTCCCTGAGCGACGATCAACACATTTTCCTGCATAATCTTGTCGACAACGTACCAGGGCTCGTCACTGGCATCCTTGCGGCCACCGATCTGCAGCCCCTGGCGCTGGCCGAGGGTGTAGTACATCAGTCCGCTATGGGTTCCGATCTCGTCGCCGCTTGGTGTCCGTATTGGCCCAGGATTGGCCGGTAAATAAGTGCTCAGGAATTCGCGAAACGGTCGTTCTCCGATAAAGCAGATGCCGGTGCTGTCTTTCTTGTCATGGATACGCAAGCCACGGTCCCGAGCTATGCCGCGAACTTCACCTTTTTGCAATTCGCCAAGCGGGAAGATTGTTTCGGCCAGGGCCTCGGCGCTCACGGCATGTAGAAAGTAACTCTGGTCCTTGTTCTGGTCGAGTGCCTTCAACAAAGCGGTATCGCCGTCGATCCTGCCGGTACGCGCGTAGTGTCCGGTCGCCAGATATTCTCCGCCGAGCCGCTTTGCGTGATCGCGAAAGGCGCCGAATTTGATCTCACGATTGCAAAGCACGTCGGGATTCGGTGTGCGGCCGGCACGGTACTCATCCAGAAAGTACTCAAATACCTGGTCGCGATACTGTTTCGAGAAATTAACGTGATGTAACGGGATGTCGAGTTGCTCGCACACCAGGCGCGCGTCCTGCAGATCCTCAGCTGCCGTGCAGTAGCCGTCGTCGTCTTCCCAGTTGGTCATATGCAGCGCTTGCACGTCCGCGCCTGCGTCTTTGAGCAAAAGGGCAGCAACAGCAGAATCGACTCCACCAGACAGGCCGAGGATAACGCGACGATTTTTGAGATCCGACATCATAGCCGGCGAATTCTAGCAGTTAGATTCCGTGGGGGTTAGATGCCCAGCTGTCGGAATTCTGTTTCCACTTCGCTTGCCAGCCAGATTTCATCGAACATCCTGCCGTATAACCTGGCAACCGGCGGCTCGAAGGTATCGGCGATACCTTCCCAACGACTGGCCTGCAGGCGATAAACCAGAGCGGTTTCATCGGCTATACAAAAAGCCTCCGCGTGCGTCTGCAGATCCTCACGAACATGGCGAAACTCGATATAACTATTCAGGCGGCGCCCAAGAGAAACGAAGCTATTGCCGTTTTTGATGGCACTTGAGGGGTCTGCTATCAGCACTCGAATGCGTGAATAGGTCTTTGAGAGAACGAGGCGTTTGATGACTTCGAGAAAATCGGGATCATCATAAATACCCGGCTCAAGATCATGCGTGAATATTGAAACCCTGCGGTTTGCCTCACGCGCAACTTCGATAGCGGCCTGACGCATCTCTTCACGCGTCGAAATCACCCATCGTTTGCCTTTTTCTCTCGCTTGTTCCATCACCGACATCTTACCGCTTGCAAAAGAGTCGTCTTGCCAACTGCGTCACGTTTTCGAATCGATTATGTCGTTGCGAACAATTCGCATCCCTCTGGCGGCCTGCGTTTCAGGATATTCCACGCAGTTATTTAGCAAGCAGAAAAATTCACATATGGTCTGCTGGGCACAGAGATAACGAAACATTCAGAACTTCGCTAGATATCGCTCGCGAGTGATGCTGCAAGGCCGATATAGCGCCCTGGAGTGAGCTCGATCAGTCGCTTTTTCTCATCGTCCGGTATTTCCAGCGCAGCGATAAACTCGGCCAGAAGCTCTTGGTTGACGGCCTGGCCGCGAGTAAGCGCCTTGAGCTTTTCATACGGCTCTGGAATTCCGTAGCGGCGCATCACCGTTTGCACGGCTTCGCCCAGAACTTCCCAGGCGTTATCAACATCCTGTTGAATTCGGGCTTCGTTGAGCTGCAGTTTGCCGAGACCTTTCTGCAACGAGCTCATCGCGATAGTCAGGTAGCCTATAGCGACCCCAAAATTTCGTTGTACCGTGGAATCCGTGAGATCACGCTGCCAACGAGAGATAGGCAGTTTCTCGGCGAAATGACCGAGCATGGCATTCGCCATGCCAAGATTGCCCTCTGCATTTTCAAAGTCGATGGGATTGACTTTGTGCGGCATCGTCGAAGAGCCGACTTCGCCTTTAGCGACAATCTGCGTGAAGTAACCCAAGGAAATGTATCCCCAAAGGTCGCGGCACAGGTCGATGAGAATGGTGTTGTAGCGCATCAGGCTGTGCGCGTATTCGGCGGTCCAGTCGTGTGGCTCAATTTGCGTTGTATATGGATTTGACTCTATGCCAAGCGACGCAATAAATTTTTGGGCGATCGCGGGCCAGTCGGCGTCCGGATAAGCAATTTGGTGGGCATTGAAGTTGCCGACCGCGCCATTGAATTTGCCGCGGATCACGACGTCACGAAATTGCTGCTGTGCGCCATCGAGCCTGGCGACGACGTTAGCAAATTCCTTGCCTACCGTCGTCGGGCTGGCTGTTTGGCCATGCGTTCGCGCCAGCATTGGTACCGCGGCATGTTCGCGCGCCATCGTCTTGAGCTTACTAAGCAGCTCACGCATTTGTGGCAGCACTGCTTCACTACGCGCAGTTCGTAACATCAGCGCGTAGGACAAATTGTTGATGTCCTCTGATGTGCACCCGAAGTGCAGAAAATCTTTCAGCGCGGCGGTTTCCGGTCCGTCGCCGAGCCGTTCGCGAATGAAATATTCCACTGCTTTGACGTCGTGATTAGTCGTCGCCTCGATGGCTTTGACGCGTTCGGCATCATCGAGGGAGAAATCGTCGACAATGTGATTGAGAACGTCTTTCATAACGCTGGAGATGGGAGCCAATTCGGCGATCTGGTCTTCATCGGCGAGGGACTGCAACCAGCGTACTTCGACAAGTACGCGAAACCGTATCAGGCCAAATTCGCTGAATATGTCACGTAGCCCGTTAACCTTGTCGGCGTAGCGACCGTCGGCCGGAGACAGGGCCTTAAGCGTGGAGACTTTCATGTCAGGGAAACCAGTGTAGACTTGCGCGCAAGCCGCGAATCATACACCACAGAACACGACGAGACAGGTAATGAGTGACAAGGAATTTCGCACCGAAAAAGACAGCATGGGTGAGCTTAAGGTGCCGGCAGATGCCAAGTGGGGTGCCCAGACACAACGGGCGGTCGAAAATTTCCCGATCAGCGGCCTCACTATGCCGCGACAGTTCATAGCGGCACTCGGGCTCGTAAAATGGGCGGCCGCGGGCTCCAATGCAGAATTGGGATTGCTCGGCACGGATATGGCTGTCTCTATCCAAAAGGCAGCGCTGGAAGTAGCCAAGGGCACTCATGATGCGGAGTTTCCGATTGACGTGTTTCAGACCGGCTCCGGAACCAGCTCAAATATGAACGCCAATGAAGTGATTGCTTACCTTGCGAGCGAAGACAGAGGCTCGGAGGTGCATCCCAACGATCACGTCAATATGAGTCAGAGCAGCAATGACGTCATTCCGACCTGCGTTCATGTGAGTGCAGCGATCGCTATTCATGATCACTTGCTGCCATCTCTGGGTGTCTTGTCCGCGGCATTGGAGAAAAAGGCAGATGCAGTCAGGGACGTCGTCAAGACTGGCCGGACGCATCTGATGGACGCCATGCCGATTACTTTGGGGCAGGAACTTGATGGCTGGCGTGCTCAAATCGACAACGCATCTGCGCGCCTGGGCGACACAATGTCGCGACTGACTGCGCTTGCGCAAGGCGGCACGGCAGTAGGAACCGGCATCAACGCGCATCCGAAATTCGGCGCCAAAGTGGCTGTTTTGCTGGGCGAGAAAACCAGCGTCAAGTTTAGCTCTGCCGCGTCCAAATTTGAGGCTATGAGTTCGCAGGACACGGCGGTTGAAACCTCCGGTCAGCTACGGACGTTGGCGGTCAGCCTGACCAAGATCGCCAATGATCTACGCTGGATGAATTCGGGACCTTTAGCCGGTATTGGTGAGATCGCGCTGCCGGCCTTGCAGCCTGGCTCCAGCATCATGCCAGGCAAGGTCAATCCGGTCATTCCAGAAGCGGTAGCAATGGTCTGCGCTCAGGTTGTCGGCAACGATGCAACCATCGCCATGGGCGGCCAGTCCGGCAATTTTCAACTCAATGTGATGCTGCCTGTGATCGCCTACAATCTTTTGCAGAGCATAGAGATATTGTCGAATGCCTGTACCAGCCTCGCCGAGAGTGCGATTGCTGGATTTAAGGTGAATACGGACAACATCAATCGGGCGCTGGATCGCAATCCGATTCTCGTGACTGCACTAAATCCGGTCATCGGTTACGAGTTGGGTGCCGCGGTTGCGAAGCAAGCGTACGCCGAAGGCCGCCCAGTGAAAGAGGTCGCGTTGGACATGACAGACCTCACTGCAGAAGAACTGGATCGCTTGCTGGATCCTGCCGCGCTCACCGAGGGCGGCATTAAGAACTAAGCCTGCCACTGTGGCTAATTCTTCAATCATCACGACTGGCAGCATTCGGCAGCAATTCGCCGACACTTCGCTGCCGGCGGACCCTACCAACACTATCGAATTGCCGGGTAGCCGGCACTGGCCGGATAGTCTTCGTGAGCAATTGACTAGCACACTGACGCCCGCCGGTGTGCTGATTCCAATATACGATCGACCGGACACGGGCCTGTCTGTTCTCCTCACACAGCGATCCGCAGAACTAAAGCATCATGCCGGGCAGATCAGTTTTCCCGGCGGGCGAATGGAGCCCGAAGACGGCGATATCGCCGTCACCGCCTTACGTGAAACTGAAGAAGAGGTCGGTATCCTTAGCGAGCATGTGACGGTAGTTGGCTATCTTCCGCCAATGCCAACGATTACAGGTTATGCGGTGACACCGATCGTCGGGCTGGTCGCGGCCGCCGCGGTTCTGGAGGTAGACCGGACCGAAGTGGAATTCGCTTTCGAGGTACCGCTGTCGTTTCTACTTGAGGCGCGTAACCAGCGTATTGTTCCGCGTGACCTGCATGGCAAGACGGTGCCAATGGCGGAATTCCATTACGAGCAGCATCGCATCTGGGGCGCGACTGCGATGATGATAATTGAATTCATTAAAGTGTTGAAAAAGAAATAGTTATGAATGAAATAGATAAATTACTCGAAGTAGTGGCGAGCCTGCGTGATCCGCAAAAAGGTTGTCCCTGGGACCTGCAGCAGGATTTCGCGTCAGTCGCACCGTATACGGTTGAGGAAGCCTATGAGGTGGCCGATGCAATCGAGCGACAGGATCTCGCTGCGCTTCGAGATGAACTCGGCGACTTGCTGTTTCAGGTCGTATTGCATGCGCGGATGGCCGAGGAAGCAGGCGAGTTCGATTTTGATGACGTGGCAGCGGCAATCAACGCCAAGATGCTGCGCCGGCACCCACATGTCTTTGGTTCTGAGGAGCAACGTAAGGCCGGGCCCGAGCCGGGCAGTTGGGAAAAGATAAAGGCCAATGAACGAGTTGTTTATGCGGACAAGAGCGCCCTGGCCGGTGTCGCGAAAGCTTTGCCAGCTCTCAAACGCGCCCAGAAACTGGGCAGCCGGGCATCAGCAGTGGGTTTTGACTGGCCTGATCGCAAAGGGGTCCGGGAAAAAATTCACGAGGAGCTTGATGAGCTCGAAGAAGCGATAGGCGAGCGCGACAGCGAACACATAAACGAAGAATTTGGTGACTTGTTGTTCGCGGTCGTCAATATGGCGCGTCATCTTGACGTCGACCCGGAGAAATCCCTGACAGCGGCCAATTACAAATTTGAGAAGCGCTTTCGCGACATGGAGCGGGCGATCACTGACTCCGGCGATAAGCTGCAGGAGCATTCTCTCGAATCTCTGGACAAGGAATGGCGTGCCGCCAAGCGCCGAATCGCCTCGCAAGAGGGTTACTAGCTGGTTCAGTCAGGGTTCAGTTTTTTAGCGTTTTCATTCAGCCAATATTCAGTGGCCAGGCACTAATCTTGTTTCCAGGCTGGCAAAGGGTCAGTCAAGCGATCTAAAAGGAACAAGATCATGTTTAGCAAACGAAATACAGCAGGACTGGCCATAGCGGCATTGCTGCTTGGCCTTGCAACTCCAGCGATTGCCGATCATCACAAAAATGACTATCGCAATTCGGGTCATTCGGGCAAATCCGGACCAACATACGACTACGCGGATGTTCTCAGCTCACGGCCAATCGTTCGCTATGTAACGGTCTCGACCCCGGTAAAAGAATGTTGGGAAGATGTTGAGTACTACAGCGTGAATCACCGTCCAGCGGGCGAAGGTTTCCGGACCCTGACTGGCGCCCTTATTGGCGGCGTAATCGGCCATCAGATTGGCAGCGGCCACGGTAACGATGCGGCGACTGTCGCGGGTGCCCTGATCGGCGGAACGATTGGCAATCAAAGCGCTTACAAGAACGGTAATTACGGGCCACAACAATACTCACGCCCCGTTAAGCGCTGCGAGACACAGTATCGCGACCACCAGGAAAAACGTATCGATGGTTTCGATGTTGTGTACCGCTACCATGGTCAGAAGTACGCTACACGCATGCCTAAGGATCCCGGTCGTAAGATCCGCATTCGAGTCGACATTCGGCCAGCTGCGTAGGCTTGTGAACTACTCCGTTGCAATTGGACTGCCGACAGACGAGACTTGTCGGCAGCTCCAATGACGGGAAAATAACGGTGCGATTCTTACCCTTAATTCTGATTTCTTGCCTGCTGGTGACGGTGGCTGCTCAGGCGCAGAACGCTGACCGCGAAGGTCGAATCCAGATTGCACAAAACGACGGCATGAGTTTATCGGAGGCCGTCGAGCAAGTGCGCCGGCAGACTGACGGCCGCATCGTCAGTGCAGAAACCAGGAATAATAACGGCAGGGAAGTGCACCACATCAAAGTGCTCACCAAAGACGGAAAGGTGAAGACACACAAAATCCAGGGCCGCAAACGCGGTAACGGGTAAGCAGCATGCGATTACTAGTCATTGAAGACGACAACACGCTACGCGAAACGTTAGCGGAGCAACTAACCGAGTCAGGTTTTGCAGTAGAACAGGCGGCGGATGGAAAGGAGGGGCTGTATTTTGCGCTCGAGTATCCGATTGACCTCGCCATCATAGATTTGGGCCTTCCGGAAATGTCCGGCCTTGAAATCATTCGCGAGGTACGCAAACAAGGTAAGAGTTTTCCTATCTTGATTCTCACCGCGCGTGACCGCTGGGAAGATAAGGTCGGCGGACTGGATGCTGGTGCGGACGACTATGTTGTTAAGCCGTTTCAGTTTGAGGAAGTCATCGCGCGAGTAAATGCGCTGGTAAGACGCAGCGGCGGCTGGGCATCATCAGAGATGATCGCAGGGCCAGTGTCGCTGGACCTTTCCCGACAGGAAATCAAAGTAAACGATGTTGCTATCGAGCTAACCAGCTTTGAGTACAAGATTATCGAGTACCTCATGGTGCGTGCAGGTCAGGTGATCTCCAAGACAGAACTAACCGAGCGACTCTATGACCAGGACTTTGAGCGTGACAGTAACGTCATCGAAGTTTTCGTTGGTCGATTGCGTAAGAAGCTCGATCCGGATAATTCCATCAAGCCGATTGAAACTTTGCGCGGCCGCGGTTACCGATTCGGCCTGGAACGCAAGCAGTCCGTCTGAGCGATCAGATGTCATCACTTAGCGCCCGATTGCTGGTCTCCGTTAGCGTCTTGTTGCTATTTTTCTTCGGCGCAACAATTGCGGTGCTCGACGTTGCATTCAGGCATGCAGGTGAACAGGCGCGGCAGGACATCCTCGACGGCCATCTAATGTCGCTACTGGCAGCGGCTGAGCCGGCTGACGAAGGTGTATTGGCGATGCCACCCGATATGCCGGAGCCGCGTTTCAGCAATATCGGTTCTGGTTTGTACGCTGAGATTCGTGGCGCACAGGGAATTATTATCTGGCGCTCGCGATCCGCGTTGGGGTTGGAGATACCCCCTGGCGTCACTCCCCAGGGCGGTGATCAGTTTTTCGCCGAAGAGTTTCTCGCAGACGGCACGCCGTTACTAACCTATAACATTGCGGTGAATTGGGAGTTTCCCGATGGCGAACTACGGCCGTTCGTTTTTAAAGTCGCTGAAAGCCTGGATTCATTTAACGCGCAGCTCGCGAATTTTCGTCGTCAGTTGTTCGGTTGGTTTGCTGCCGTCGCCCTTATCATGCTGCTCTCGATATCCATACTCATGCGTCGGCTACTGCGCCCGTTACGCCAGGTCGAAACGGAGATTGCGCATATCGAAGACGGCACGCGCTCGACGCTATCGGACACCTATCCGACCGAGTTGCAGGGCGTGGCGCGAAATATGAACTTGTTGGTCAGTAATGAGCGCGCTCGCTCCGATCGATACCGCGTGACACTTGATAACCTGGCGCACAGTTTGAAAACACCTTTGGCCGCTTTTCGCGCGCTGCTGGCGGAGCGCGATAAGCCGGAATTCGAAGATCGCGCGAACGAACAGATTGATCGTATGGATGAGATCGTGCGTTACCAGCTTCGCAAGCCGGCGGCATCCGTCGCCGAGAGGCCGGCGTTGGCGCGTGTTGATATTGCAGGCGAGCTCAAGAAACTGGTCGAGGGATTAAAAAAAGTACATCACCAGAAAGCACCGAATATCGCGCTGACATTCGACTCGCAAGCGAACATGCGTGGTGATACTGGAGACTTCCTGGAATTGGCCGGCAATCTTATCGACAACGCCTGCAAATGGTGCACCTCGAGAGTCAACGTGACAGTTGCTGCTGCGAACAAAACCGTCGGCGGGATGCGCTTGACCGTTGCTGATGACGGACCCGGAATACCTGCTGAGGCTGCAGAAGCGCTGTTGCTTAGAGGAACACGATTGGACGAGTCAACGCCAGGTCATGGCATCGGGCTGGCCATCGTAAAAGACATTGCCCATTCTTATGGCGGCGAGCTTACAATCGGCCAATCAGATCTCGGCGGCGCCGAAATTACAGTTTCAATTCCCTGAGGGGCAGCATGTTTATTCGTTTTATCACGACCGGCGGGACGATCGATAAGGTCTATTTTGACGCATTGAGTCAATTTGAGGTTGGTGATTCACCTTTGCAGCAAATGTTGACTGAAGGGCTGGTTGAATTCGAGTACGACGTAGTGCCGATGCTGCAGAAAGATAGCCTTGAAGTGACGGATGAAGATCGCCAGCAGTTGCACGACTTTATTGCCGCGGACGATGCTGACAATTACGTCATTACGCACGGTACGGATACGATGCCGCAAACGGCAGAAATGCTAACGGACATGCCCGGGCAAACAATCGTGCTGACAGGCGCGCTGACGCCGGCCCGGTTTCGCACTACCGATGCAGTGTTTAACGTCGGGATGGCCGTTGCTGCCGTGCAGGTCTGTCAGCCCGGCGTTTATATCGCCATGAACGGGCAGGTCTTCCCGGCAGGTGCGGTGCGCAAAAACCGGGATGAAAACCGCTTCGAAACCTTATAGGTCGAAATTAACACCCTGAGCCAGCGGCAAACCCTTGCCCCAGTTGATTGTCGTTGTCTGACGTCGCATGTACGCCTGCCAGGAATCCGACCCGGCCTCGCGACCGCCGCCAGTTTCCTTCTCGCCGCCGAACGCACCACCGATTTCCGCACCAGAGGTGCCGATGTTGACGTTTGCGATGCCGCAATCGGAGCCACCGCTGGACAAGAAGTATTCAGCATTTTGTAGATTATCGGTGAAGATCGCCGACGAAAGGCCCTGTACGACCCCATTTTGCATCGCAATTGCATCGTCGAGCGTGTCGTAGACCATCAGATACAGGATCGGACCAAAAGTCTCTGTCTGGACGATGTCCCAGTCATTCTCGACGACCGCAATCGCCGGCGTAATGAAATTGCCTGGCCCATCGAGCCGTTCGCCGCCACACAGCACTTCGCCACCGGCTTGTTTAACAGCCGCGCAGGCCGCTTCGACCTTATCGATGGCAGATGGGTCAATAACCGGGCCCATCAGTGTATTGCCGTCCAACGGATCACCAATTCGAATCTGGCTATACGCCTTGACCAATGCGTCCTTAAGTTCCTCAAAACGGGAACGTTGAATCAGGACCCGCCGCGTCGTGGTGCAGCGCTGTCCGGCAGTACCGACAGACCCAAAGACGATGGCCGGGATGGCCAGATCAAGGTTCGCATGCTCGTCGACGACGATCGCATTATTGCCGCCGAGTTCGAGCAGGAACTTACCCATTCTTCCGGAAACCTGAGCACCGACCTGTTTGCCGACAGCGCAAGAGCCAGTGAATGACAGGAGATTGACGCGTTTGTCAGCAACGAACTGCTGCGCGAGCTCATTGCTTTCATCATTAATCAGGAAGAACACAGGCGGCAGCCCTTCGGCTGCCAGCGCCTCGTTCACGATCTTTTGCACGGCGACGCCGCACAAAGCCGTCTTCGGCGATGGTTTCCAGATATTGACGTTGCCACAGATAGCCGCAATGCAGGCGTTCCAGGACCAAACCGCGACCGGGAAGTTGAACGCTGTGATGGTGCCGACAATGCCCAGTGGGTGCCATTGTTCGTACATGCGATGTTGCGGGCGCTCCGAATGCATGGTCTTGCCATACAGCATGCGTGACTGGCCAACCGCGAAGTCGGTTATATCGATCATTTCCTGAACTTCGCCGACGCCTTCGGCCTTAATCTTGCCGTTCTCAAGCGTAACGAGGCTGCCAAGGGCTTCACAATTGTCGCGCAAAGCATTGCCGATCAGGCGCACTGCGTTGCCGCGCACGGGCGCGGGCAGGGTGCGCCAGATCTGGAACGATTCCTGAGCCATCTTGAGAACGCGCTCGTAATCGGCAGCGGTGGTGCTACGCACACTCGCAATAACTTCGCCTGTAGTTGGGTTAATCGATTCGATAAGCGGCGCAGATGTATCTTCTGATGCTTCGCTGCCGAACCAGGTGCCTGGGTTTACGGCTTCGAGGCCGAGGCTGTTGAGTATGTCTTTCATTGTCTATTCTCCGTTTGCGCGCTGGTGGCCAGTTTCGCCGCGCGCAACTCGTTCTGCTGATTCTTGGTTAGTGCCGCCATGGGCGTAATATTTGCCAAATCGATTTTCAAGGACGTCGGCGAGTCGAAATTGTTCTTGCGCGATAAAGCCCTGATAGTCGGCCGGATTGGATAAGACGATATCCAGAATCGAGCAAATTCCAGAGGCCGTTGTGATTTGAATTGCGGACCAGAGCCTGCCTGCGACCATTTGCGGATAGACTTTATTCACGTAGTTTTCTTCACGCAATTCGCCATCCTGCATGCCCGTTACAGCGGCGTAAATTACGACGACATCCTGCAGGGTTTGTGGCACGGCATTTTCAAGAATGCGTTTTAAGGTGCCGCGGTCATGATTCAGCTTAAGCCCATTCATTAGCAGGCGCATCTGCTCGCAATGCCCGGGGTAGCGAATCGTCTTGTAATTCATAGTGTTGACGCGATCACCATAGGTCTCTCCCAAAGACCCGAGGCCGCCGGAAGTGTTGAACGCCTCATAACGTGTTCCGTCAATCGCGATTTGCTCCAGTCCTTCGAGCGGCAATACATCAACCTCTACGCCGTCGACGATGCTCTGGCACAGATTGCCATACTCATTGATAACGCCGTCTGTCGACCATGTGAGTGAGTACTTGAGAACGTTATTCGGGTGCTGCGGCAGTGCGCCGACGCGGAGTTTTACCGAATTCAATGAGTCGAAATGCTGGATCAGTTCGTTCGCGGCAATGCTAATGAATCCCGGAGCAAGTCCACATTGAGGTGCGAACACTTGAGTTGCACCCTCGGCGAGCTTGCGCACGGAATCGGTGACCGCAACATCTTCGGTCAGATCGAAGTAGTGCAAGCCTTCGTTCCTGGCCACTTGAGCAACGACAACATTGCAGTAGTAAGGAAGCCCGGATACGACGGCCACGGGCTTATGCTCGCGGACATGGGCGGTGAGTGCGTCCTGATCGCTGGCGTCAAGATCGAACGCGCTAATGTTCTTATTGCCGTGTGCGCTGACTACGTCGGCAGCTACGCCGGCTTTGGCGTCGGCAAGCTGTACGCGATAATCGCCGGATTCAGAAAGTAAGCCTGAAATCAAAGCGCCGATCTTGCCAGCACCTAGTACGAGGATGTCCTGCATTGGAGGTCTCCAAAAACTGAAAAGGCCGGTTTGCACCGGCGCTTGTGTGGCGCGCATTGTGCCAATCTCCCGGGCACCTTTCCACACACGTATAAGCTACTGATTACATAAGAAACTTTTGCAGCTTTAACAGGGTGCGTGGCATAGTCCGCGCTTTAATGGGGCAGATATCCCGCCGACCGACGAGATTTTTCAGGAATTGATGTGAGCAAAACTAACAATAAGGCTGACTGGCACCCCACCAGCTGGCAGAAAAAACAGGCCGCGCAGCAGGCCACTTACCCCGATACGGATGCACTGGATCGAGCAGTTGCCGATCTTAGTCGGATGCCGCCATTGGTGACTTCGTGGGAAGTCGATGCACTCAAAGAGCAGATCGCGAAAGCGCAGCGTGGCGAAGCTTTTGTCTTGCAGGGCGGAGATTGCGCTGAGACGTTCGATGAATGTACGTCAGAAAACATCGTTGCGAAGCTTAAGATTCTGTTGCAGATGAGTTTGGTCATGTTGTACGGAATGAAAAAGCCCGTGGTTCGGGTGGGTCGCATGGCCGGGCAATACGCGAAACCGCGATCCGCTGATACGGAAACACGCGACGGCACGACATTGCCAAGTTTTCGCGGCGACCTTATCAACCGCATTCCATTTACAGCCGAAGATCGCACGCCTGACCCGCAACTCATCTTGCGTGGTTACGAACGTGCCGCGTTAACGCTGAATTTTGTGCGCTCTCTAATCGATGGCGGATTTGCGGATCTACATCACCCGGAGTATTGGGACCTCGACTGGGTAGGGCACTCTGCGATGGCCGACGAATACCGCGGCATCGTGAAGTCGATTTCCGACTCACTCGATTTTCTTGAAACAGTTTCCGGACGTGAGTTGCATCGTACGCAGCGCGCCGACATCTATGCCGCGCATGAAGGTCTGCATCTGCACTACGAGCAAGCACAAACCCGATTCCTGGATCGACGCGATCGCTGGTACAACCTGACCACACATTTTCCATGGATAGGAATGCGTACCGCCGCAATGGATGGTGCACACATTGAACTTTTTCGCGGCATAGCCAATCCGATGGGCGTCAAAATCGGGCCTGGAATGACGCGTGAATGGTTACAGGATTTGATCGCGGCTTTAAATCCGCACAACGAGCCTGGCCGACTCACCTTGATTCATCGCTTTGGTGCGAAATCGATCGAGGAGCACCTGCCTGACTTGATAACAGCAGTTCGCGAAACTGGATCTCCGGTCCTTTGGGTATGTGATCCGATGCACGGCAATACAGAAAGCACAGCCGATGGCACGAAGACTCGTCGCTTTGAGAATATTATTAGTGAGCTGGAGTCAGCGTTTCGTATTCATCAATCAATGGGTAGCATTCTCGGTGGTGTTCACCTTGAGCTTACCGGTGAGAATGTGACGGAATGTACCGGTGGCGCACGCGGATTGACGGACGGCGATCTGGCTCGCGCCTACAAGACGACGGTTGATCCACGGCTAAACTACGAGCAGGCGATGGAAGTCGCTATGCGAATTGCCGGATTGCATCAGACTGACTGACGTCATTTTGGGTACAATGCTCGCCCTTTGCGACGCTGACACCCAATAAAGGCTCTAGCATGCAATACCAACATATTCAGATTCCCGCCGATGGCGAGGCGATCTCTGCGAACCCTGATCACTCCCTAAATGTCCCTGATTTTCCTATTATTCCGTTTATAGAAGGCGACGGAATTGGGGTTGATGTGACGCCCGTCATGCTTGATGTCGTGAACGCCGCGGTTGCAATTGCGTACCGCGGCGATCGCGCGATTCGCTGGATGCAGGCTTATGCTGGTCAGGCTGCTGCCGACAAGTATGGCGATGAGCAGTATCTTCCGGAAGAAACCCTGCACGCCCTGACCAAGTACCTGGTGTCCATTAAAGGGCCGCTGCAGACGCCGGTAGGCGGCGGCATCCGCTCTTTGAACGTATCAATTCGCCAAACGCTGGACTTGTACGCTTGTGTGCGACCGATTCGCTATTTCCCAGGCGTATCGACACCCATGAAGCAATCGGACCTCGTGGACATGACCGTGTTTCGCGAGAACACTGAAGACATATATGCCGGCATTGAATTTCCGACCGGCTCGCCCGAAGTTAAGAAGCTCATCCATTTCTTGCAAACAGAGCTGGGCGTCAATCAAATTCGTTTCCCGGCGAGTTCGGGTATTGGCATAAAACCGGTTTCGCGCGAAGGCTCAGAGCGACTAGTGCGAAAAGCACTGGAGTATTGTGTCGAGCGTGATCAAAGCTCCGTGACTCTGGTGCACAAGGGCAACATCATGAAATTCACCGAAGGTGCGTTCTGCCAATGGGGATATGACGTTGCGAAAACGGAATTTGGCGCGACTGACATAGACGGCGGACCGTGGGTTTCTTTCAAGAACCCGATAACCGGTCGAGAGATCATCGTCAAAGACGTCATTGCCGATAACTTCCTGCAACAAATTTTGATGAAGCCTGAAGACTATGACGTTATTGCAACGCTGAATCTGAATGGTGATTACATTTCAGATGCACTGGCAGCGCAGGTAGGTGGTATCGGCATCGCGCCCGGCGCAAACATGGCCGACTCTATCGGCGTATTTGAAGCGACCCACGGAACGGCGCCGGGATTCGCAGGCAAGGACCGCGTGAACCCTGGCTCGCTCATTTTGTCGGCCGAGATGATGTTGCGGTATATGGGTTGGACGGAGGCAGCTGACCTGATCATGAACGGCGTAGCGAAGACGATTGCCAATGGTGAGCTAACATTTGATCTGGCTCGCCTGCGCGAAGCTATTCACCAGCCTATTCGAAAAGATCGACCGCATGACAAAAAGGAAGTCGAGAGCGAGTTAGAGCAATTAATCCCGGGCGCGACGCTGGTCGGTACCAAAGGTTTTGGCGAAGCGGTGATTCGGCACATGGCGGACTAGGTTTGGACGCATCGATATTCGACAAAGACTGTCGAGACTGCCCACGGCTGGCCGAGTTTCTTGACTCGGTCAGTGAGCGTTATCCCGACTACTACAGTCGGCCGGTACCGCCGTTTGGTGATCCTGAAGCGCGCTTTCTAGTTGTCGGCCTTGCGCCAGGAATGCACGGTGCGAATCGCAGTGGCCGACCGTTCACGGGCGATCACGCAGGTATTCTGTTGTATCAAATGTTGCACAAATACGGTTTCGCTTCAAAGGACGAATCGGTCAGCGTCGACGACGATCTGCTGCTGACGGATGCCAGAATTACAAATGCAGTGAAGTGCCTGCCGCCGGACAATAAACCGATTGGTGCTGAAATAAATACCTGTAATTCCTATCTTGCTAATGAGCTGCAACAACTACCAAAGAATGCTGTGGTAGTGGCTCTCGGTGGCATCGCGCATCGAGCAATCATAAAAGCCTGCGGCCTGCGTCAGGTCGATTTCAAATTCGGCCACGCGGCTCTGCATGCGCTCGAGAATTTCAGACTACTCGACTCCTATCACTGCAGTCGTTACAACACCAACACGCGGCGTTTGACCACTGCAATGTTTGACGACGTATTTGCACAGGCAAGGAAGTTGTTGGATAACTAGCGTCGTGACTGACGAATCAAAATTTGACGCCAAGACGTTTCTTGCCAATCTGACGCATCGCCCCGGCGTGTATCGCATGCTGAATGCCAAGCACAAGGTGCTTTACGTAGGCAAAGCACGCGATCTGAAGAAACGCGTGTCGAGCTATTTTCATCGCACCCAGACATCGCCGAAAACAGCGGCGCTAATGCAGCTGGTTTGCAACGTTGAGGTAACTGTCACCAATACCGAAGCAGAAGCTTTGATATTGGAATACAACCTGATCAAGCAACACAAGCCGCGCTTCAATGTGACGCTATGGGATGACAAGAGCTATCCCTACATATATGTCTCCACGAA
>CAYWYT010000027.1:0-16342 GCA_964462665.1 uncultured Woeseiaceae bacterium
CAAGAGTAATAAAATTTGCTCGCAAAGAATCGTAGCAGATCACGTTTTGCGGATCTGGTCTTAACTTAACCCGGATAGGCCAGATAGTGACCGTCAATATGGCCTACCCGGACCGGTGTTGCGTAGATCTCGCTGAGCAATTCGTCCGTCAGGGTCTCGGCCTTGCTGCCATCGGCCACCACGGCGCCTTGCTTGAGCAGGACGACGCGATCGACTTCGGGCGGTATCTCGTTGAGGTGGTGGGTGACAATGACGATATTCTGGCCCTCATTGGCCAGGCGGCTGATTTGCCGCAAATAGTCAAAACTGGCTGCAATATCCAGTCCGGCCGTGGGCTCGTCCAATATCAGCGTGGCAGGCTGGTGGACGAGGGCGCGGGCCAGCAGACAACGGCGCTGCTGGCCGGTCGACATGTGTTTGAGTTCCGTATCGACAAAACCCTCCATGCCCAGCGTTGCGAGAATGTCGCTGGCCCGAGTGATCTGCTCAGCGCTGACGCGGTCGGCTAGCAGGCCATGGATCCCTATGCTGGACTGAAATCCCGACACAACGACAGCCAAAGCGGTTGTTGTCGGTGTGTAGCGGTTGTGCAGATCATGCGATACCGCACCAATTTTCTTGCGTAGTTCCCAAACGTTCCAGCGATCGCGTCCGAGTATGCGTACCCACGAGTCGTCTTTGACAACCGGGTACAACTCTCGATTGATCGTTTTCAACAGCGTGGTTTTTCCGGAACCATTTGGGCCCAGAATGGCGATTCGCTGGCGCTGGGGAATTACGAGGTTAAGGTTATCGAAAACACGGGTGCTGCCACGCCAGATGGTCGCGTTGCGAAACTCAATAAGAGCGGGCAAGAATCAAATCTCGTTGGTTAGACGAGCAGGCCGCCACGACTTATGTGCCACGAACGCCGGTTTTTCATTTGGGTCGCTAAGTTCTTCGAGTAGTTCTGCAAGCCATTGAAACCATTCAAATGCCTCTTCGTTGCCGACTTCTTCACGTAGATCGTAAACCCAGTGTTCCAGTTTCTTCCACAATATGACGGCGCTGGCCCCCATTAGATTTTTGACGACAATGTAGGGCACGATGCGCTGGTGCGTCATTACGCCGATATTCTCCATGGTCGTGCTGATCTGCATGGCGCATTTTTCCAGACCCAGCTGGCGGATTTCGATTTCTTCGGTGGTTAAGCCGTCCGGCAATTTCAATATTCGTTCATACGCTCTGTTGAAATCCGGGTTGCCAAAAAAACGAAACAACTCGATGGCAGCTAACTCGCGTCGCTGCTGGCGAATATTACGCATTTGCATGATCGCAAAGATCAGGCCTCCGACAACGACTAGCGCTCCGAGGATTTCGGCCATATCGGCCAATCGTGACAAGTCGTTCATCGGTAATTCTCCGCTCTAAATTTCAAAAACATACTTCTTATACTCATGTATCTACGTCAGGCAGTGTGCAGTTTCCACTTGCCACGACGAAATACAAGAACGCTAAACACTGTGACGAGTGACTCCGATATAACGATGGCGACAAACACACCATTAGGACCTGCCTCCACACCTGTTGCGAGCCAATAGGCAAGCGGAATCTGCAAAAGCCAGAAACATATGAAATTAATGATGGTTGGTGTGAAGGTGTCGCCAGCGCCGTTCAATGCCTGCGTCAAAATCAGGCCTACTGCGTAAATTGGGAAGCCGATCCCGAGAATTCGCAGGCAACTGACGCCATAGTAAATGACTTCGGCGTCATTGGAAAACAGGCCGGTGATGGCCGGTGCGGCAGCAATCATCGAAAATCCGACAATCGTCATAAAGTAAAAGTTGTACTTCGCTGCACGCCAGGCGGACTGTTCAGCGCGATCCACATGTCCTGCGCCGAGATTTTGCCCAACCAGTGTTGCCGCTGCATTGCCCAGCCCCCACGCCGGTAACCAGACGAACTCGAGCATGCGCAGCGCGATTGTATAAGCCGCAATCGCATTGCTGCCGTACAGCGCGATGATGCGCATCACGATTATCCAGCTCGAGGTAGAAATCAGAAACTGGCCGACGCCACCGATCGAAATAACCAGCATGCGCTTTAGCAATCTCGGCACGAGGCGAAGATGACGGAAGTGAAACTCGAGTCGACCGCGACCATCGAACAAGTACCAAAGTTGATACAGAACGCCGACGCCGCGGCCGATAGTAGTGGCGACGGCCGCACCAGTCACACCCATCTCCGGAAACGGCCCGAGACCGAAAATAAAGCAAGGATCGAGAATGATGTTCAGGCCATTCGCTATCCACAGGGAACGCAGCGCAACTGATGCATCACCAGCACCGCGAAAGGCGGCATTAAGGATGAACAGGTACAGGATAGTCACAGCGCCGCCAAGCAGGACGGCGGTAAATCCCGCGCCCGTCGCAATAACATTTTCGGAGGCGCCCATCAGGGACAGCATCTCCTCCGCGTACATGACGCCGATAATGCCGATGACTATTGACAGTATTGCGCCGAGCCACAGAGCCTGACCGGTAACGCTGGCGGCCTCGTCGATATTCTTTGCGCCAACCCGACGTGACACCATCGCGGTGATGCCCAGGCCGAGTCCCACCGCAATGGCATACAGCACTGTGACCAGCGCTTCTGTGATACCAACAGCAGCAATCGCGTCAGTGCCGAGTTGCGACACGAATGCAATATCGACAACTACGAACACGGCCTCCATCGACATCTCGAGCATCATCGGGATGGCCAGCAATCCCAACGCACGCCCAACCGGACCGACCGTGTGGTCGGTATCGTTGTCCTGCAAAGACAGATGCACGAAGGCCACACATCGCTGCCAAAGGGACGGATTGGGATTGAGCCTGGTCATTTCAGCGGATAGTCATTATGCAGAACTGCCGATGGTAAGCTTTGGAAGCAGCTTAATCGACAGGAATAACCGCATGCCGGACGGATTGCTACTCATACTCGTGCTCATAGCAGGCGTGATTGTCTACGTCATCAGTCAAGTAATGGAAAACGTTCGCAAGAGCGCGAAGCAGTGGGAGCAGGTCGACAAGAGCAAACTCAAGGAATGGGAGGATGACGAGGACGATTAACCGCGTGCGTCATCCTTGAGTAAGAGATCCAACTCGGCCGCGGTGTCCCGCGACGACTGCAATAATTTTTCCTCTGATTGGTGAAACGCATGCTGTTCATTCAGCAATTTCTCATCACGCTCGCGAAAAGAGTCGATAGCCCTGGTCGTGTCTTTGGCGCTCACGCCGATCGATGCAATAACTTCTTTCGAAAGCGCGAGGCTCGACAGAAACGTCTCGCGAAAAATGTGCTCAACACCGAGGTCCATCAATTTGTGTACGTGACGTCTGTTGCGGGCGCGAGCGACGATTTTGAGATGTGGAAAATGTTGGGTCACTGCTTCGGCGGTTCGCATCGATGCTTCGATATCGTCAATGGCAAGGACGAAAATTTTCGCATGCTCGGCCCCGGCCGCACGCAAGATATCAAGCCGTGACGCGTCGCCATAGTGGACAACACTGCCATATCGCCGCACAACGTCGACCTGAGAGGAGTCTATTTCCAGTGCGGTGAAAGGACGATCGACGACTCGCAGCAAGCGAGCAACGATTTGTCCGACGCGGCCGAAGCCGGCAATGATGACGTCGTTGTGTTCGTCGTCCATATCGTCGTACTCGGGCTCGACTGCCGCGGCCTTGCGCGTGCCGTAGCGTTCAGCAGCCATGTACGCGAATGGGGTGATCAACATCGATAAAGCGACAACGAGAATGAGTTCATCGATCAGCGCTGCAGGTAACAAGGCATTCCCCGCCGCGATGCCAAACAATACGAACGCGAATTCACCACCTTGTGACATCGACGCGGCAAGACTCCAGGCAGAGCGCGCACCACCTATACCGAATTTGCGCGCCAACGGGACGAGGGCTGCTGCCTTCGCCGCCATTAGCAATACAACCATGATCATGATGCGCAGCGGAGATTCGAGCAGTAAGCCGATGTTGACTGACATGCCTACAGCAATAAAAAACAAGCCAAGTAACAAGCCCTTGAAAGGACCGATATCCGCCTCGAGTTGATGACGAAATTCGGAGTCAGCCAACAGCATGCCCGCGATGAATGCGCCGAGCACCATCGACATGCCGGCGAGCTCCATCACCAAAGCGGCACCGATTACAACCAGCAAAGCGGTCGCCGTAAAAATCTCGGGAATTTTCGACCCGGCAGCAATCTGCAAGACAGGCCGCAGCAAGTACCTACCGGCGAGGATGAGACCACCAATCGTCAGGACCATGATGCCCACTTGAGTTACGCCCATACCGCCGTCCGTATTCGTACCGAGCATCGGCAAAATGGCGATCAGCGGAATTGCGGCAAGGTCCTGAAACAGGAGTATTGAGAACGCAGCGCGCCCATGCGACGTGGTCAGTTCCCTTTTTTCTGCGAGCATTTGTAAGACAAATGCGGTTGATGACAGCGCCAGTATCAAACCGATTATTACAGCTGGCTTTCCATCGAGACCCAATGCCCAGGCGATCGCGGCAATAATCGCAGCACTCAGTGCGACCTGGGCGGAACCGAGACCGAATACCATTCTTCGTAGCACCCAGAGTCGCGATGGCTGTAATTCGAGACCAACAATGAACAGCAGGAAAACAACGCCCAATTCCGCGAAATGTAGAATATGTTCCGGATCCTGAATCAGCTTGGCGCCGAATGGACCGATAATGATTCCGGCTGCCAGGTACCCAAGAATTGATCCGAAGCCGAGGCGGCGACTGATCGGTACCATCACGATCGCTGCGAGCAGATAGACGATCGATTGTTCTAACAAGCCCATGTGGTCTCCAATTGGCTGATAGCGACTGTGGAAGCATAGTCTAGTCTGCGGTGGATAGGTGATCGACCCGTATGCCCGTTTTCGATTAAACTATGCCGACTTCGTAAAGTGTCTGGTGCGCCAGACTGGTCTCACTCAGGAAATGCCCATGCTTAATCGTTTCGACTTCGGCCGCAGCCTCATCGCCGTGTTCTTTGGCATGTTATTGCTCGTATCGGGTTGTGACACAGGTAGTTCCGGCAATTCATCTGCAGATAAGCAGGGCGAGCGCGAAAATGCTGAAGCTGCGGCCAGGACGCAAGCGGCCGACGCCGCGCGTGCGAGCGAAGCCGAAAAAATTGCGCCACGGCAGGCTGTGATTTCTGAGCGGCTTCCCTACGGTGAAGTTGGCGATCAGTTGGTCTACGGGCATTTTGTGTTTCCAGCTGACATGGTCGAGCCGCTGCCTGCGGTAATTGTCATCCATGACTGGTGGGGTCTGAACGACAGCGTACGAGCGATGGCAGACCGGCTGGCAGCGGAAGGCTATATCGTTCTCGCCGTAGATCTTTACGATGGTGAGACTGCCACATCTGCGGGCGGGGCGAGACAGCATATGTTGCGCGTCGTAGAGCGCCGGGAAGCGACGCAGGAGAATATTCGAAAGGCGTACGAGTGGGTTAACGACACGGCCGGTGCTCCGCGCATAGCCGCGCTCGGTTGGGGGCTTGGTGGTGGTTGGTCACTAAATACCGCTCTGCTATTTCCGGATGATCTCGATGCGACGGTGGTTTACTACGGTCAGGTAACTACAGACGAAGAGGAATTACGACCTTTGAATGTTCCGGTTTTGGGGCATTTTGGCGGCGCGGATGAAGGCATCTCTGTAGCGTCGGTCAGAACTTTCGAGGACGCGCTGGAGCGTCTGCGCAAAGACTATGACATTCAGATCTATCCTGGTGCGGAGCAAGGATTCGCTGATCCAAAGGGTGGTGCTTACAACGCCAAAGCAGCGGAAGAATCCTGGGAAAAGACGTTGCAGTTTCTCGGCCGCAATCTCACAGTTTCTCCTGAAGCTGCTGAGTAACAACGACCTGGTTCTATCTTGATTCGGGCTGACTATTCTGCGGCGCCCTGAGTTCCTTCGCACCGGTAAGCAAATAGTTTCGTCCTGTTGCCGTTAGTAATTCCGCAGCGATCCTTTCAAGTGCGCTGGCCTTTAGCTGTTTTACCTCTGTTGCTTCGTATTCCAGAGATAACAGGTAATCGCATAACTGCGCTGTCCATTGAGGATCGTCATTCAACTGAGACGTTGCTTCGGCTAGCAGGTTTTCAGCACCGCCTGCGAGCTTAGCCACGCGCAGCGCTTCTTCTTTGGGGGAGAGCGGAAACAAATTGCTGGGGTTGCCGTCAAACCAGCCTAAGTAGCCCGCAAAAATCGAACGAACAGACCACTCGATGTTGCCGTAGTACTCTCGCAGGTAATCCAACTCTGCGAACTGCTCGGGTAACTTCACGATCTCTACCAGCTCGTCAGGCCCCAGGCCCATGTTCATTCCAGCAATGGTCTGGTCGAATATCGACTTGATCGCGTCTCTGTAATTGGTGAGTACAGCTTCTACTTCCTGCTCACCGTGAACAGGTCGTGTATGCCCACCGATTAGAAACGCCGGTTTTTCCTCAAGCATGGAGGTCAGGCTATTGATCCACGCCGCGACATCGCGGTACGGCGTGCCGCGGATGGCGTACAGATTCGGCCATGACTTGTAAAAGTTGTCACCGGCAAACAATGCTCGTTGTTGCGGCAGCCAGACGTAAAGCTGGTCGTAAGTCTCCCCGGACGCCGGCACCAGCTCCAGCTGAACTCCCGCAATCTCAATCGCTTGCCGTTTGTCACCAATCAGATTGGTCGGGACTATCGCCTCGCCTGCTCCGAAGATCGCGCCACTTCGTTTCGGAAAATACACTCTGGCCACGCCGTTATTGATGCGCTGCTCTGGCGACAGCATGAACCCGCCTTGACGGGCACCCCGCGATCTTTGAACTGTTAAGCCGACATCGCTCAAAGCTCGACCTTCGAGCCCGTATCCTTGTCTTGACCATACTGCAACGTCGTTGCCGGCTGCTACGAATACCTCGGCACCGCTAGTGTGGTCACCATGACTGTGGGTGAAGATGACCGCCGCAACCGGCTTGTCACTGATCTCTCGAAACGCGGCAAGTACTTCCTGAGCAGCGCTCGTGTCGATCTGAGTGTCGACAATGATTAGGCCACTGTCTCCGACGATCATGGATGAAGGCGATACACCGTAGCCAACAGCTGTATAGATATTCGGTGCAGTTTGAATGACGTCTTTCTGAAACTCCGCCGACCGTTCATTGAGAAGCTGTTCCGCGACGGTTTCGCCATTTGCGATTGGGGAGAAGAGTAGCGCGCACATGAGAGCCGTTAAATCAGAAACTCTTCGCATATGTTTTTCCTTTCGATAGCAAGCACTGCGCCTTAGGTTCGGACTTCGGTGCTCAATTCGCACTGTCGGCGCAAACATCTTCAATAAGCAGGCTGTCGAGCTCTGCTACAAACTCAGGAGAGTAGTTTTGCCGGGTCATGCACCAGACTCTAGCAAACGACCGGTCTTTATTGATCAGGAACCGCCACGCCTTTCGTTCCGCCTCGAACTCGTCTTCTTCGAATACTCCCAGCCTGTATTGATAATGAATGTTCTCCCACATTCGCTTGTTGGAGGTGAACATGTAGAAGTGTTGCGCCTCTTCTACAGCTGATAGCTCCTGACCCGTTTCCGCGCGACGCATCAAACTTGCCAATTGAGCATTGCTACCTAGCAGGGCCAGGTGATCAGATATATGACGAGATATGTCACTGCGTGACTGAGCGCGAATCATCTCGCGATTTTGGTCCAACTCGACAACGAGTAAAATTATCCCAATCAACACACCGATATTTGCAACCAACGTCAGCCAACCATTGACCTTGTTCGATTCCATTAGATATCCCCCAACAGGAACTGTGGACGAGTGATGCGCACCAACAACTTATAGCGACTGAACATTCTCTGCTACATCGCATTGCAAAGCGATCTCCAATGCGACCGTTTCGTAAGTCATCGACTCTCGATTATCGCCGCTACAATGCAGCGATAATTGCGCGCTAAGGGCGTCGCGTAGCTGTAGTTGTTGCTCAGAGTTGAGGTCACCGCCTGCGATACAAAAATCGTTTACCGCGATCGGGCCAAGCTGTTTCGTCGGTACGCTAATTGTTTTCTCTATCACACCGGTGTCATCAGGTTGCGCATGGATCCGCGTATCAGCAATGCTGATGGAAATCGATTTAGCTTCAAGCGCGGCAGGACACGTTGCCTCAATGCGTACTGCAAAGGTCAGGCTGGGGAGTTGAATAGGGCGGCTGGATGATCGAAGTGCGATCTTGGCGACAGCGACGTCAAACTCAACCAATAGTTGACTGTCTACGTCTTCGCCGCGCGAGTCGGCACTGACCAGCACTGCAAGTGCCGCATAAATAAAGAGTCCACGCATGCAAGGAAGAGTACGACATAGCTGTCGAAAAACAAATGAATTGATGGTGTAAGCTGAGTCGATGATAGCCAGCACAGTAAACAGAACTTACAAAATGGCCCGCCGAATTGTGGTGGCCGTTGTCGGTTTTACGGTACTCGTTGTTGGTGTCGCGCTCATCGTACTGCCGGGACCTGCATTCATCGTCATACCTGTTGGTCTGGCGATATTAAGCGTGGAATTTGCGTGGGCCAGACTGTGGCTGCGGAAAGTTCGCCGAACGATCAGCGGTCAGAGTGCAAGCTCAAGAGCCGTACGCGCCGAGAATCACAGGGACCGCGTCTCTCGTTAGAAAAAAGAAAGACGCCGGAGAACTGAAATCTTTGAGTCATTCAGCGAGCCGATCCGACACGGAACGGTCTCCGGCGTCCAAGCACCAACGGCACGGGGGGGGGTGCGCCGTCATTTCCGGTTTTCGCTAATCAGACTATCGGGGGGGAGAGAGTCTGATCGGATAGCGAGGTCGGAAATTCTGTCAACTGATTGCTGTTAAGAACCTGCAACCAATGTAGATGTATAGCCCGGTGTGGGAAAATCAAGGTTGAGATCGCCGTCTAAGACTGAATTGGCTGCAAAAGCGACCGCGACCATGATTAGCAGCGCGCCCATCAGTGCGAGGCCGTTTTCTACGTATTTGGTGTTCATGTTCATTTCCTTAAAATAAATTGCATCTTGCGTCTGCAATCTATAATGCATAGACCGTGCCAACTTCGAAAATACAATAAAAACAACGAGTTAACCGGAAACCTTAGTTACGGCATTTCGTAATTAACGATATTTCGTAATCGCAATTTACGAAATTTCGTATATACTCTCGCGATGCTCAAGAATGACGACTATGAATGGCTGTTTCGCAAGTCTCCGGCGATGGCGACTTCGATCGGGCCCGATGGGGCCTATGTCGATGTCAACGATGCGCTGTTGGACCGGCTTGGATATGCGCGTGACGAGATGGTCGGACGTCGGCCCAGCGATTTTGTAACCCCTGAGTCAGCCGAGCGCATCGAAAAGGAGTTTCTGCCCGCCTTACGACGTACCGGGAAGCTCGAGAACAAACCGATCGCATTCGTAGCAAAAAACGCCGAGGTCATTGACTGTTCGACTAACTCCCTGGTCGAGTACGACCCCGATGGCGAATTCGTACGTACCGTCGCTATGTACACAGAAGCAACCGATGCAGCTCGAGCGAATTTCAAATATCGTAATTTGTACCGCTCAACTCCCGCAATGTTGCACTCCGTCGACGCCGACGGAAATATAGTGACAGTTACCGATCACTGGCTGCAAAAAATGGGTTACAAACGCGAGGAGGTATTGGGGCGCCCCATCTCTGATTTTTTTGCGGCACCCGACCGAGCAGCACTTAGCGGTGATAAGTTACGAGACAACATTAATCGCGGTGAATTCAACAACGAAGAACGGAACGTACTGACGAAGGACGGGCGGATTCTTGACCTGATCGTTTCTGCAATTTCGAGTCGTGATGACGCCGGAAACGTTGAACGAATGTTGATCGCCTCAAAGGACGTAACCAAACGCAATCGAGCGGAGCAAAAACTTCGAGATACGCTGGCCGAGAACGCTCATTTGCGCGAAGAGCTCGAGCTGGAACGCGATTATCTACGCGAAGAAGTGAATGTCGCGATGAACTCCGGCCAGATTGTCGGTAGTAGTCCCGCGTTAATAGAAATGCTCAAGCGAGTTGGAGCCGTAGCTGAAACGCCCGCAAGTGTGTTGTTGCAGGGCGAGTCCGGCGTCGGCAAGGAACTTGTCGCGCATGCGATCCATGCACAAAGCCCGCGAGCGGAAGGGCCACTCGTAAAAGTAAATTGCGCTTCGATTCCTAAAGAGCTGTTTGAAAGTGAGTTCTTTGGTCATGTTAAAGGTGCCTTTACTGGCGCGCACCGCGATCGGGTCGGTCGTTTTCAACTCGCCGATGGCGGCACTATTTTCCTCGACGAAGTCAGCGAAATTCCGCTTGAGTTGCAAAGCAAGTTGTTGCGCGTGTTACAGGAGAGTGAGTTTGAGCGAGTAGGCGATGACGTTACGCGATCAGTAGACGTACGCGTCATCGCGGCGACCAATCGTAATCTTGAGCAACAGATCGTTGACGGTGAGTTTCGCGAAGATCTATTCTATCGGCTGAGCGTATTTCCGGTCGATGTGCCAGCACTGAGGGAGCGCGGTGACGATATTATTCGACTGGCACGGCACTTTCTCGAAAAGACCTGCAGCGATTTCGGGCGATCTCCGATGCAGCTGACTCGAACCCAGGCGGAGATGCTGTTGCGTTACGGTTGGCCGGGTAACGTTCGCGAACTCAAAAATGTAATAGAGCGAGCTGTTATCTTGTCGCCAAGAAACGTTCTTCGTCTGGACCTGTCGATGTCGGACCCGGGAGCGGACATGCGTCAAGACAGCTCTGCAGGGGAATCGCAGAACAATGTACTAACAGAGGCCGAAATGCGTGAATTTCAGAAAAATAACCTGTTGGCCGCACTTAGCCAGGCGGACTGGAAGGTGTCGGGGCCAGGTGGTGCCGCAGAGTTGCTTGGCGTGAAACCAACTACGTTGGCAGATCGCATCCGTACTTTCGGAGTACGTCGAGGTGATTAACAGAGCACTGCTTACATTGAGCGCATTGGTTGCCGTTGTTGGGCTACAAGCGGCAGAGCCTGAACTCCCGTTACCCGTTCGTACCTCCCTCGACATTCGTCAGGTTCCGCACGACAGCCTAAGCGTTTTCGTTCAGGATCTGGACAGCGGCGAGGTCATATTGAGTTGGAACGACCAGGTCGCACGTAACCCTGGCTCCACCATCAAACTGCTGACAACGATGGTCGCGCTCGACATTCTCGGTCCGGCGTATACCTGGAATACCGACGTCTTTGTAATGGGCGATGTCGAAAACGGTCGTCTGGATGGTGACCTGCTACTGAAGGGCTACGGTGACCCGTTTCTCGTCACGGAACGTGTGTGGCAGCTGTTGCGGCAGGTTCGGCAAATGGGTATTCGCGAAATTAACGGTGACTTGCACATCGACGATAGCTATTTCTATATGCCCGACTACGATCCGGCTGCTTTTGATCACCAACCACTGCGCGCCTACAACGTGGCACCGAACGCGTTGCTAATGAATTTCAAAGTCGTGCGCTACTGGTTCGAGCCCGAACACGATACCGATAGCGTACGCGTCTGGCTTGACCCGCCACTGGAAAACCTGGGCGTTGAGAATGAGTTGTCCCTGAGTGCGGGAAGCTGCCGTGGCTATCAGCGCGGTATCACAATTTCTGCGAATGAAGCGATCGATCGAATGACCTTCAGCGGCAAATTTCCGAGCGGCTGCGAGGTTTACGCGATGGACCGAACGGCTTTAAGTCATAACGAATTCGTTTACGGTTTGTTTATCTCATTATGGCGAGAGTCCGGCGGCGAATTTTTCGGCGGCTGGGAAAATGTAGTTGCCCCGGAGGATCTGGAGCCGACGATGAGTTTTCCGTCGCTGCCACTGGCGGACGTGATTACCCGTATCAACAAATACAGCAATAACGTCATGGCACGCCAGCTACTGTTCACGCTCTCCGCCGAGGTTCTTGGTGCACCCGGCACTGAAGAGGGTGGACGAGAGGTCATCGCGAACTGGATAGAGGACGCTGGTCTGAATCTTGACGGGTTAATCCTCGACAATGGCGCCGGACTGTCGCGCGAGGCCCGTATGACGGCCGCCGGCATGGGGGCGCTACTGGAATTCGGCTGGAGACAGCCGTACATGCCGGAATTCGCTTCTTCGTTGTCACTGGCCGGCAAAGACGGAACGCTGCGACGGCGCTTCGATGACGCTGGCCTCGACGGTATCGCACATCTCAAGACTGGATCGCTGGATGACGTGATAGCGATAGCCGGTTACCTGCAAGCACGTTCAGGTCGCCGTTTCGCCGTGGTTACGATGCAGAACCACGAGGATATTCACCGTGGCCCGGGGCAAGAGGTACAAGAGGCTCTATTACGCTGGGTCTACGAGCACTAAGCCTGTATAAGGCTGTAGTAGACTGGCAGGTGGGCAGCTTGGGAGGTTGACTCAGTGACAATCAAAACAGTTCTTGTGTGTTGGGTGATATTACTCTTGCCGTTGCTGGCTGTGGCCGAAACGGTCTATGTAACGGACAATTTACGCCTCGGACTACATCAGGCTGCAGATACCAGTGATCGCGCATTTCGCACTCTGGACAGTGGCCAGGAGCTTGAAATCCTGACGCGCGACAGAAATTATGCGCATGTCGCCCTTCCGGACGGAACGCAAGGCTACGTCAAGGCCGCCTATCTCGTTGACGACAAGCCGGCGAAACTTATCGTTGCCGAGACCCAGGCCGAAGTCGAACGATTGCGGGCGGAACTCGAACAACTTCGAGGTCAGTTCGCGGGACCTGCAGCGACTATTAGCGCGCTCGAACAGGAATCAAGCGTGTTGCAGGCGCAAGTCGACGCCAACTCGGTGCAAATAACAGAACTGAGTGAAGAAAATTCGAGTCTGCGCCACCGACAATCTCAACAGCAATACAGCCTCCCATTGGTTTGGGTCGGCGGTGCGACTGCTGTTTGCCTGATAGGTGGTTTCCTGCTCGGACTCTGGTGGGTCGATAAGCGCAGTCGTGCGCGTCACGGCGGTGTACGTATTTATTAGGTCGCTAAAGCTATCGACTGCAAATGAGTGCTGCTGGTGTCGTCGTTCATCTGGCCGTTTCTGATCGGAATATGAGCTCCGTTGAATAACCTATCGATCTCAAGCTGAGATCGGGCATGCCGGGTTTTTTCTAATTGATCAGCAGTGATGTGCGGCGCAAACAGTCGTACGAACTCCAACATGTATCGGCGCAAAACCACATCCTTTCGAAAACCAATCCATGTAGTGCTGCGCGGGAACAGGCCAGCCGCCGAAATTGTAGTCATGTCGTCATCCTCATCCTCGTTCGCCATACCGGCGACGATGCCAACACCAAGTCCCATGCGTACGTAAGTCTTGATGACGTCGACGTCGCGTGCGGTGAAAACGACATCAGGATCGAGACCTTGTTCAACAAATGCTCGCTTGAGCGACGATTGACCGCCGAAACTAAGCACATAGGTGACTAACGGAAATTGTGCCAGGTCCTGAAGCGTAATCTGACGATCAAGCTTTGCCAGGTCATGGTCATTCGGAACAATAATTTTTCTATCCCAGTGATAGCTGGGTACGAGTAGCAGGTTGCTGAACAACTCGTGCGAGCCCGTCGCGATCGCGAAATCTATGTCGTTCGCATTGACCATGTCGGCAATCTGCTCAGATGTGCCCTGGTGGAGATTCAGCTTGACTCGTGGGTAACGTTGCCGAAACTGACGCACTACCTCCGGAAGAACATAGCGGGCCTGGGTATGCGTTGTCGCGATAGACAACGTGCCTTCTTCTTCTTGAAAATAGTTCGCGGCAAGACTGCGAATATTCTCGGCTTCCGTCATTATAAATCGCGCACGCTCAATAACCTGTTCGCCGGCGGCAGTGACGCCACCAAGGCTCTTTCCCTTGCGCACAAACAACTGCAACCCGAGTTCCTCTTCGAGCAATTTCAGTTGTTTGCTGACTCCTGGTTGCGATGTAAACAGCTTATCGGCCGCTGCCGTTATGTTTAGGCCGTTATCGGCGATCGCAAGCAGGTATTTCAGTTGTTGTAATTTCATCCGTTGCCCCCGCAGTTCTTACTGTGACCACGGTTTTAAGAGTTCGTTTCAATCGACTGCAAGAATATTGCGGCGTAGATATAACAGTCGGTTATACGCCCAAAATTAGTGGTGCTAATGCGACGGCCTGGTAGCTGTCATACTCTTGATAATGAGAGGTGCAACGGTTGCGCCGGCAACTAAATCTGCTATACCCATGAGTACAACCAAAAGAACAAAGGGAGCACCTAATGATTTACGACAATATTCTGCAAACAATCGGTAACACACCGGTAGTTCGTCTCAATCGAATGGGACCTGACCATGTTGAGATGTTCGTCAAGGTCGAATCGTTTAACCCGCTTGCTTCGGTAAAAGATCGTCTTGCCTACGCTATCGTCACTGACGCGATGCGAAAGGGTGAGTTGCAGGAGGGCGATACGGTCATTGAGGCGACATCCGGAAACACCGGCATCGCGCTGGCCATGGTTTGTGCAGCACACGGAATTTCGTTTGTCGCGACGATGGCCGATTCGTTTTCGATGGAGCGTCGTAAGATCATGCGCGGCCTGGGTGCAAAAGTAATTCTAACGCCAGCCGCAGAGCGCGGTACCGGCATGGTGAAGAGAGCGGAAGAGCTCGCCGCAAAGCACGGCTGGTATCTGGCGCGGCAATTCGAGAATCCAGCGAACCCTGCCTATCACGCAAGTACGACAGGCCCTGAGATTCTGCAGGACTTTGCCGGGCGTCGTCTGGACTACTGGGTAACCGGTTACGGTACTGGTGGCACGATGACGGGTGCCGGTCGCACCATCAAGGCGGCACGCCCGGAGGTTAATATCGTGGCCACGGAACCGGAGGCTGCGACCTTGCTCGCTGGTAACGATTGGGCACCTCACAAGATTCAGGGTTGGACGCCGGACTTTATCCCCGCTGTGCTGGATAGGGAGATCTATGATGAATTGCGTTCGGTTAGTGATGATCGAGCAATTGCGGTTTCGCGAGAACTCGCGGCGTCCGAGGGCATATTTACCGGAATTTCGTCCGGCGCTACTTTGGCCACCGCACTGGACGTAGCGGCTGAAGCTGCTGCGGGCTCCGTCATTCTTGCGATGCTGCCCGACACTGGTGAGCGTTACCTGTCGACGCCGCTGTTTGAGGGCGTCAATGAAGGCTCAGATGACGAGTGGTTAGATTCGCTCTAAGGCGCTGTCGCCATTGAGATAGCGGGTTTCACATGAGACTTGAGTCACAGCCAAACGTGGCTGTGACTGGCATCGTTGTGCATTCGGACTATATCGCCCGGGCGGTGCAAGTCATTGTCAGCCGATCTACACAATCTGCAAACAAGAAAGAGTATCGGCAAGGCCAAGGGCCTGCTGCACTCGCTGGTGCCACGCGCCCAGTGTTTTTGCTTCTACGATGTGCAACGTCATTGCGTTTGGAGTAGTGACGGCGCGGATGACTATGAGACTGATAACTTTGTAGCCGACCTGCCGCACGAAGTACTTAACGGACTGGAGCCGGAAAGCGAAGTGATGCGACGTACCCTGAACTCCGGGCGTACGTTACTCGTCTTGCCGGTTCATGGTGACGAATCGTCACCCGTCGGAATTCTGATCGCAGTATTTTCGCGCAATGCAGGCAAGTCATCGTCATTCAATGCTGGCTTGATCGCGAATATTCTTACGCCTGCAGTCGAGATGATAGGTGAAGGCCTTTTGCTGGCTCAGCGCGTGCAAACATCTGAATCGAAAATCGAGGAATCTGAAAAAGAGCTGACCCTGGTCTATGAGGTCGATGAGAAAATTCATGGCACGTCGCAAAGTCACGCCGGGTTGGCACAGCTGGTAGGGCAAAGCGGTAGATTCCTCAATATTGCTTACAGCGTATTACTCATTCCTGGTAAACGTATTCGAGTGAGTGCAACGCACTCCAGTTGGAAAAACGTCAACCGAAAAGTTCTCGATCGATATCTGATCGATCACATGTTGGGGAAACTGGAAGGTCATCGCTGGCCAATGGTATTCAAGATTCCTGGTATCGAAGGCGCCGTAGGTGCCGCTGAACAGGGCTACCAGACCTTGCTCTGTCCACTAACCGATAAGCACGGCAATCTCGAGGGAGTACTGGCGCAACTGGGACGTGTACATGGCGGCGATTTCGGTACGACCGAACGCAGATTCATGGCGCATATCGTGCGCAAAGTCGAGTACGTCATTGAACGTT
>CAYWYT010000028.1:0-15856 GCA_964462665.1 uncultured Woeseiaceae bacterium
AAAGCAGAAGCTCCAGCAGAAGCAGTTGCAGAGGCCCCAGCAGAAGCTCCGGCAGAAGCAAAAGCAGAAGCTCCGGCAGAAGCAGAGGCTCCAGCAGAAGTAGCAGCAGAAGCTCCAGCACCGGTCGAGGCAGTTGCAGAAGAGAAAGCAGCAACTGAAGAGCCAGCGGCGGAAAAGACGGTAGCCAAGAAAGCGGCCAAGAAAACCGCTAAAAAGGCAGCCAAGAAGACGGCCAAGAAAGTAGCCAAGAAAGCGGAAGGATCCAGCGATGACGATTAGTGCATCGATGGTAAAAGATCTCCGCGAACGCACTGGCGCGGGCATGATGGAATGCAAGAAAGCGTTGGTTGAAGTCGATGGTGATCTGGACGCGGCGGCAGAAGTCCTACGCGTCTCGGGTCAGGCAAAAGCTGACAAGAAATCGAGTCGAGTAGCGGCAGACGGCCGTGTGGTTGTTGCGCAGGGTGACAACAGCGCGGTCATTATTGAAATAAACTCAGAGACGGATTTCGTTGCGAAAGACGAAAACTTTCTCGCCTTCACGGACGCGGTGGCAGTAGCTGCTATGACCTCAGGCATGACCGACGTTGCGGAATTCTCAGGTCAAGAGTTAGCTGACGGCCGCACGGTCGAAGCAGCGCGGACTGAGCTCATCGCTAAAGTGGGTGAGAAGATCAGTGTGCGTCGTATCGAGCGCGTTGAGTCTGCAGGTGTTATTGCAAGCTATACACACGGTGCTCGCATCGGTGCGGTAGTTACGCTCGACGGTGGTGACGAAGCTTTGGCTCGCGACGTTGCGATGCATGTTGCTGCGACTAATCCGACTTGCATTGATGAGTCGGGTGTTCCAGCCGAAACGATTGAGAACGAGCGCCGTATCGAAACTGAGAAAGCGCAAGGTTCTGGTAAGCCAGCTGAGATCATCGAAAAGATGGTTACCGGGCGCATGAACAAGTATCTCAAGGAGATCACGCTGGTAGGGCAGCCTTTCGTTAAGGACCCGGACATCAATGTCGGTAAACTCCTGAGCAATGCGAACGCGACTGTGACCGCATTTGTTCGTTTCGAAGTTGGCGAAGGTATCGAAAAGAAAGTCGAGAATTTTGCAGACGAAGTAATGAAGCAAATCGAAGACGCGAAGAACAAAGGGTAGTTTGATAGAATCTACGGCCGCCTGGCGAGCCTCGAATAGTCGCCTGGCAGCTGTTTCGAATACAACAAAAGGCATGCTGATGAGTGATTCCCCGGTCCCGTACCGTCGTGTCCTGCTAAAACTCAGCGGTGAAGCGCTGATGGGCAGTCTGGACTATGGTATTCAGCCCAGCGTTATCCAGCGTATGGCGACCGAGATCGCCACGGCGCAAAAAAGCGGTATTGAAATCGCTATTGTGATTGGTGGTGGCAATATCTTCCGTGGTGCTGGTCTGGCGCGTTCCGGCATGGACCGGGTTACTGGCGACTACATGGGCATGTTGGCGACCGTCATGAACGCTCTCGCGATTCAGGACGCGCTGGAATCAGCCGGTGTTTATGCTCGTGTAATGTCTGCGCTGCAGATTCACGATGTATGCGAAGACTACATTCGCCGTCGTGCTGTGCGGCACCTCGAAAAAGGGCGCGTCGTAATTCTCGCAGCCGGCACCGGCAACCCGTTTTTTACGACCGACACAGCAGCAAGTTTGCGCGCGATTGAAATCGGCGCGGATATTCTCCTGAAAGCAACTAAAGTCGATGGCGTTTATGACGCGGACCCGGTCGGCAATCCCGATGCGAAACGCTATGACACTGTGTCGTTTGACAAGGTGCTGGCAGATAAGCTGTCGGTGATGGATGCGACCGCAATCGTCATGTGCCGAGACAACGAATTACCGTTACGCGTCTTTGATTTGACGCGCGCCGATGCTCTGGTGCACGCAATGTCTGGTGCGGAAGTTGGAACCCTGGTAACTGCCTGAACAAGCAGGTCGCCACAACGAAGAGGCAAGTATTGTGTTGGATGAAATCAAAAAAGATGCCAGTGATCGCATGGCCAAGAGCGTCGCGGCTTTGAAGCAGGAGTTGACCAAGCTGCGTACCGGTCGCGCACATACCAGCTTGCTTGATCATATTACGGTGGACTATTACGGGTCACCAACGCCGTTGAATCAGGTGGGCAATGTTGGCGTTGAAGACTCAAGAACGCTGACGGTTACGCCGTGGGAGAAAGATATGGTGTCCGTGATCGAGAAGGCGATCATGAATTCCGATCTGGGCCTGAACCCGGCAACTGCCGGAACTGTGATCCGCGTGCCATTGCCAGCGCTCACTGAAGAACGGCGCAAGGACATGATTCGTGTAGTTCGTAATGAAGCCGAAGGCGGCCGAATCGCAGTGCGCAATATTCGTCGCGACGCGATCGGAGACATCAAAGATCTCTTCAAGGAAAAAATGATTGGTCAAGACGACGAACACCGTGGCGAAGATGAGATTCAGGTGATTACAGACAAGTTCGTCGCAGAGATCGACAAAGTGCTGACGGACAAAGAGGCCGAGCTGCTCGAGGTATAGGGTGACATCGGACTCAAACATTCCAGTGCACGTCGCGGTCATTATGGACGGTAACGGTCGGTGGGCGAGGAAACGCTCGATGCCGCGTCATCTCGGGCACCGCTCCGGTGTTAGCGCGGTACGAAAAATCGTCAAAACTGCTGCGCAACGTGGCGTCAGCTACCTGACGCTATTCGCTTTCAGCAGTGAGAACTGGAACAGACCGCGGGAAGAAGTCAGCAAGCTTATGGGTTTATTTGTTGAAGCTCTGCGACGAGAAGTCGACGAGCTGCATCGTAATAAAGTAAGACTCGAATTTATTGGAGCGCGTGACCTGCTACAGCCGCGACTACTTGACATGATTGCTACCGCCGAGAAGCAGACTGCTGACAATGCCGGTCTGCGCCTGCAGGTGGCTGTCGCCTATGGCGGCCGTTGGGATCTCGTGAATGCGGCGCGCAAACTGGCGACGCAGGTCGAGGCAGGTGAACTTGAGGCTGGTGACATCGATAACGATGCGATTGCGAATGAGCTGGAATTGGCAGGTATGCCGGATCCGGATTTGTTAATTCGCACCGGTGGCGAGCAACGCATCAGCAATTTCTTGCTATGGAATTTGGCGTACGCAGAATTATGGTTTTGCGATACCTTGTGGCCCGATTTCGACGCAGAGGATTTTGATGCCGCTCTTGCATTTTTTGCCAATCGTGAACGGCGTTACGGTAACACCGGTGATCAGGTAGAGGCGGCGAGCTAGTGAAGCAACGCATCATAACCGCGCTCGTCGCATTGGCCGTATTGGGAGTTCTGTTATTCGCCATGCCGCCGCTTGCTATGCATATCGCGCTGGGCGCTTTAATCGTGGCGGGCGCCTGGGAATGGTCCGGGTTTCTTGGCAACGCTGGAGTGGGCGTGCGGATCACGTTTGTCGCGTTGGTCGCTGGCTTACTTGCGGTTACGGTCTTGTTTTTCTCGGCCTGGACAGAACAGATTCTAATGCTGAGTTTGCTATGGTGGTTCGGGGCTTTGATTTGGACATTTTTCTTTCCGACGCCTGTTCCGCAAGCCATGCGCTGGATAGCGGGTGTATTGGTGCTCGTGCCGCTCTACATAGCGTTGATGATTTTATACGCGGCGGGCCCGATGATCCTGTTGTTTGCTTTGCTTATTGTTTGGGTAGCGGACAGCGGCGCCTATTTCGCCGGCAAGACCATGGGGCGCGTGAAACTCGCGCCGCAAATCAGCCCGGGTAAGACCTGGGAAGGTGTGATCGGTGGTTTGCTCGCGGTGGTTCTACTTACGCTGTTGCGCTCGGTATGGGTCGAAACGGATTTGGCGGTGGTTCTGCCTTTTTGTCTGGCTGCAGGGGCGCTGTCCATCGTCGGCGACCTGACGGTCAGCATGTTCAAACGAACCGCTGGCGTCAAAGACAGCGGGACCTTGTTTCCGGGGCACGGTGGCGTGCTCGACCGCATCGACAGTGTAGCCGCAGCGGCGCCGCTATTCGCGCTGGGGCTTGCCTGGGTGGGTCTCTCATGAATGGATGTTCAGTCGTTATTCAGACTAGCAAAGTTATGCTTCCCGACTTATGGCGGGAACTGCCAGCCGCGAGTTTAGTCAATACTTACAGCATGAATACGCAGGTACAAATAGCTCATGGGTGAATTCCTGACAAATCTTGTTTCATTTGTCGTCGCAATCAGCGTGCTGGTGGCGATTCACGAGTATGGGCACTACATCGTTGGCCGCTGGTGCGGCATGAAGGTGCTGCGCTTTTCGGTCGGTTTCGGCAAGCCTATTGCGACCTGGGTCGGTGGTAAGGACAAGACCGAATACTGTCTCTCCGCTATCCCGTTGGGTGGCTATGTGCGTTTCCTCGATGGACGTGAAGGCGATATTGCGCCTGAAGATCAGGGTCGCGCATTTGATCATCGTCCAATTCCGGCGCGCATAGCTGTGTTGCTGGCAGGACCGGCGTTCAATCTGATATTCGCCATCATCGCTTACTGGTTCCTGACGATGGAGGGTATACCGGCATATCGTCCGTCAGTTGGCGAAATTGAACCACAGTCGTATGCGGCAAATGCAGGCCTGGAGAAAGGTGACTGGATAATTGCTGTGGGCGACAAGCCAGTACTCAACTGGAATTCGGCGCTGATGGCGATGATTGACGAAATGTCCGGCTCCGGTTCTATTCCCCTTACGCTCGAAGATTGGCAGGGCGAAAGACGTAGCGTCGCAATTGATGTCGGGGAGGACTCGTCCCGGCTAACTGAACCCGGTGTCATTTTCGATGGGCTGGGTTTATCGCCCGGTGCGCCTGCTTTCGTTGGCAGTCTTGTGGAAAACGGGGCCGCCGCAGATGCAGAGCTTGAAGTTGGTGATCGCATTGTTCAAGTCGAGGATGAGGTTATTTTCGGATTTGGCGATCTGGTCGACGTCGTGGGGCCAAGAGCGGGCGACAGGGTTCGGATTGACTACGTGCGCGATAGTCGGCGTCAAACGACCTATGCGATGCTCGGGTCGCATGCAGTCAATGGGGAACAACGCGGCCTGCTAGGAGTCGGAATCCTCATCGACGATCCCGGGCCGATAGAGTCGATCGGGCTCGCCGTCGCGAAAACCTGGAATACGAGTAAATTCACATTGCAAATGCTCGGTCGGATGATCACGGGCAGAGTGTCAAGTAAGAATATCAGCGGGCCACTTGCTATTGCGGGTTTCGCCGGTAGCTCTGCGGAGCGAGGATTCAGTGAGTTCCTGGAGTTTCTGGCCCTGATTAGTATCAGTCTGGGGGTGCTCAACCTTTTGCCGGTTCCGGTACTTGATGGCGGGCAGATCGTGTACCAAACTGTCGAGTTGTTGAAGGGCAGTCCGTTATCGGAGCGTTCGCAGATTTTGGGTCAACAGTTCGGCATTCTGGCGCTGATTCTCCTGATGAGTTTTGCGTTCTACAATGACATAACAAGAGTTTTGGGATAGCTGCAATACAATGATAGAGAGCAACAAAAAACCATTTACGGCGTGGTGTTTGCAGCGATTGTCTGTCGCTGCTGCATGCATACTGTTGCCGCTTGCAGCATTGGCCGATGACTTTGTTGTTCGCGACATGCGCGTAGAGGGCCTGCAGCGAATATCAGAAGGTACTGTGTTCAATTACTTGCCGATAAACATCGGCGATACGGTTGACGACATACGGATACAGGAAGCTATCCGCTCGCTCTACCTGCAGGGGCTCTTCGAGGATGTCGAATTTCGCCGCGACGGTGATTCTCTTATCATCGCTGTTAAGGAAAGACCGTCGATTGAGAGTTTTGAAATCGAGGGTAACAAGGACATCAAGACCGAAGACCTGACGGAGTCTCTGCGTGGAGTAGGGCTGGCGAAAGGGCGTACCTTCGATCGTTCAATTCTTGAAAACGTCAAAGGTGCTTTGCTGGAGCAGTACTACGATCGCGGTAAGTATGCGGTTGTGGTGGACGCATATGTACTGGACCGACCAAACAATACAGTAAGAGTTGGCTTTAACATCGTCGAGGGTGAGCGCGCCAAGATTCGTCAGGTGAATCTTGTTGGTAACTCCATCTTCGAGGATGAGGACCTGAGCGAGAACCTCGAGTTGCAGACTGCAAACTGGCTGTCCTGGTTCAAGCAGGATGATCGCTATTCCAAGGAAGCGCTGGAGGGTGATCTCGAGAACCTGCGGTCGTTCTACATGAATCGCGGCTATGCAGATTTCCGCGTTGATTCGACACAGGTCGCGATTTCGCCGAACAAGAAGGACATGTTCATCACCATCGGTTTGGATGAAGGTGAGCTGTATACGATTTCTGATGTGAAGTTGGTGGGTGACCTTGTTATTCCGGAGGTGCAGCTACGTGCGATGGTTTTGGCACGACCGGGCTCGATTTTTAATCAGGCCATGTTGACCCAATCTACCGAACTGATGGGCTTTCGGCTCGGCGAGTTGGGTTATGCAAATGCCGAGATTGATCCGGTACCAGAGCTTAATCACGATACTAAGGAAGCTACGGTAACTTTTTACGTCGATCCGAAGAGCCGCGTTTATGTTCGAAAGATCAACTTCAACGGCATCGACCAGATTGACGACGAAGTTTTACGCCGTGAAATGCGGCAAATGGAAGGCGCTTACTTATCGAATCGCCTGGTCGAGCGATCAAAGGTGCGCCTGCAACGTCTGCCGTATGTTGAAGCGGTGCAGACGAATAACGTTCCTGTAGCAGGCAGCCCTGACCTTATCGATATCGATTTCGATCTCGAGTACAGAATGCCGGGACAGTTTAGTGGCGGCCTCGGTTTTTCTGAATCGCAGGGCATATTGCTCAACGGCAGTGTTATCCATACCAACTTTCTAGGGACCGGAAATCGCGTTGCGCTCGAATTGATCTCGGGCAAATTTCAGAAAATTTATAGCTTGGCACATACCGACCCGTATCGAACCATGGATGGTGTGCGGCGAACCATGGGTATCAATTATAGGGAAGTCACGCAGTTTACGTCAGCGTCTTCGGATTTCTCTACGACAAGTGCCGGCGCAACGCTCGACTACGGTTATCCGATTTCAGAATTTCAGAATTTGTCGTACGGCCTGAACTATCAGCATGCTGAGTTGCTCGCATCAACCAACAGTACCCAACAGGCGCAGGATTGGGTTCTGAACAACGGCGACCCGTTCATTGAGAACGTTGGCACCAACGGCGTATTTTTCGGCACCGCTTACGATTCTATCGAATTGGTGTTGGGCTGGACCTACGATAGCCGCAACCGGGCGTTGTTTGCGAATCGCGGTACTCGGCAGCAGATCGTCTTTGCAGCGACCATTCCAGGCAGTGATGTTGAGTACTACACCGCGCGCTACAATCTGACCAAGTATTTTCAATTAGGCCGCCTCTTTACCTTTCGGTATAATGTCGAAACCGCGGTCGGTAAGGCGGTCAATGACACTACCGCGCTGCCGCCGTTCAAGCAGTTCTTCGGCGGTGGGCCGCAGTCGGTACGCGGTTTTCGCGAGTCGTTTCTCGGCCCCAGAGATAGTTTTGGCAATCCGTACGGCGGAAACGTGATGTTTGCGAGTCAGTTCGAGCTTATACTGCCGGTTCCGCGAAAATTTCAGTCACAGGTTCGCGCGACCGTGTTTTACGACCTGGGCAACGTATTTAATACGGGTGAAGTGGCATTTACCGACAAATTGGGCTCTCCCGTAGAGTACAAGCCGGCGTACGAAGAACTGCGTGCATCGGTTGGTATTGGCGTACAATGGTTGGCGCCGCTGGGGCTGTTTCGCTTCAGCTACGCGTTCCCGCTTAATGAGTATGCTGGTAACGACAGGTATTACAGAGATGAGCTGGAAAGGTTCCAGTTCTCAATTGGTCAAGCGTTTTAAGGAATGGACAGTTTATGAGTTTTGTAAAGAATCAGATTTTAAAAGTAATCCTCGGCATCGCGTTGGTTGGTGCATTTTCATTGCCGGCTGCTGCGCAGGAATTGAAGGTTGGGGTAGTTAACATTCAAGCGTTGATGGAACAAGCACCGCAAACGAAAACGGCAATGGATGCGTTGCAGGAAGAGTTTGCACCGCGTCAGCGTGAGTTTGCCGCCAAGCAAAAGGCGTTCGAAGACCTGCAGGCGAAAGCACAGAAAGACTACGCCGTAATGGGTGAGACAGAACGCAGCAACGCGGAAAAAGAACTACGCGACCTGCAACGTGAAGTGACTCGCTTACAAACCGAATTTCGTGAAGACCTGAACCTGCGTCAAAACGAAGAGCTCGGCAAGTTGCAGCGTTCTTTGTTGAAAGAAGTTCAAGACTTCGCAGAAGCGGAAGGTTACGACCTGGTTGTAGGCGACGGCGTATTATATGCAAGCACCGCAGTAAATATTACGGATAATGTTCTGCAGGCCGTCGAAGCGAACTTCCAGGCGACAGGCGCACGCTAATTTCGGCGTCGTCAGGCGGGCCAGTCTTGGAGGTCCCTTTGTGACTGACAATCATGGCGGTTAGCCTCGGAGAACTTGCGTCTCAGTTCGGCTGCGAATTGCGTGGCGATGCGGATATTCAGATCCGTCGAGTTGCATCGCTACACACAGCTACGCCGGATTCGCTGGGCTTTCTTTCAAGCAGCGCATTCAAACAACAGCTGCTAGCCACCCAGGCTGCAGCTGTTGTTTTGCGTGCCGCAGATGCAGATGATTGCCCTACGGCCTGCCTCATCAACGATAATCCATACGCGTGCTATGCGCGTATCGCGTCGTTTCTGAACCCCGTAGCTGCGATCGAAGCGGGTATCCATGATCATGCGAGCGTTGCGGCGAGCGCGTCGGTTGCGACGTCCGCGCAAGTCGCTGCGAACGTGACGATAGCGGAGGATGTGGTGATTGGCGACAATTGCTATATCGGACCGGGTTGCGTGATCGGACGGGGTTGCGAAATTGGAGCTGGTTCACGCTTGCTAGCGAATGTAACAATTGTTCGTAGCGTTGTTATGGGAGAACGTTGTCTGATCCATCCCGGCAGTGTGATCGGCAGCGACGGTTTCGGTAACGCGATGTCAGCAGAGGGTTGGGTGAAAGTTCCACAGCTCGGTGGCGTTCGCATTGGCAATGATGTCGAAATCGGTGCAAACACTACCATTGATTGCGGTGCGGTCGGCGATACGGTGCTCGAAGACGGAGTTCGTCTGGATAATCTCGTCCACATAGCGCACAACTGCCGTATAGGCGCCCATACTGCCATGGCGGCCCAGTCTGGACTGTCCGGCAGCGCGACGATTGGCAAGCGCTGCATGTTCGCCGGTCAGTCGGGGGCCGCGGGCCACCTTACGATTTGCGATGACGTAATCGTTCTTGGTAAGGGACTGATCACCAAGAGTATTACCGAGCCCGGCAGCTACGCGTCGAATTTTTCTGCGGAGCCATCGGGCGAATGGAACAAGAATGTAGCCAGAGTTCGGCGTCTGGCGTTGCTGTCGGAGCGTGTGAAGAAGCTGGAGAAGGGCGAAACGTGATTCATCCAACAGCCATTATTGCGGACAGCGCGAAGATCGCCGATGACGTCCAGATTGGTGCGTACTCCATTGTTGGGGAGAACGTCGAAATCGGCAGCGGGACCCGAATTGAAAGTCACGTTGTTATCAGCGGCCCGACGGTCATTGGCAAAGATAATCATATATATCAATTCGCCTCGATCGGTGACGACCCGCAAGATAAAAAGTATGCGGACGAGCCAACCCGATTGATCATCGGCGATCGCAACACGATTCGAGAGTTCTGCACCTTCAGTCGTGGCACGACCCAGGGCGACTATGAAACCACCATGGCCGATGACAACTGGATCATGGCTTATGTGCATGTAGCGCATGACTGCCATATTGGCAGCAAAACGATCATGGCTAACAACACGACTCTGGCTGGCCATGTCACTATCGGCGACTGGGTCATCCTGGCCGGCTTTTCCGGTGCGCACCAGTTCTGCAAGATTGGCGCGCATGCATTTCTCGGTATGTATTGTGGCATAAACCGCGATGTCCCCGCTTACACGATGGTGTCGGGTACGCCGGGTGTGCCGCGTGGAATAAACAGCGAAGGCCTGAAGCGCCGCGACTTCGATACGCAGCAGATCAAGAACATCAAAGATGCTTATCGATTGATCTATCGCAAGGGTTTGAAGCTTGACGAGGCGATCACAGAAATCGAACAACGCTGCGCCGACCAACCTGAACTCAATATACTTCTTGAATCGTTGCGCTCGTCTGAGCGCGGCATCGTTCGCTAGCCCACATGCGGATTGCCCTGGTTGCTGGTGAGGCGTCCGGCGATCTGCTTGGCGCGGGCCTTATTCGTGCCATCCGTACCCGGATTCCGGAAGCCCAGTTTGAAGGTGTAGCGGGTCCCGCAATGATCGAGGCAGGGTGTGCGCGACTCGACGATGCGGAAGCGTTGGCAGTCATGGGTTTGATCGAACCGATCGCCGAAATTCCAAAGCTACTAAAGCTGCGTCGGTCCCTGATCCGGCGCTGGCAGAAATCGCCGCCTGATGTGTTCGTTGGTATAGACGCACCGGACTTCAATTTTGGGCTGGAAAAGGCATTACGTAAGTCCGGGATCTTAACGGTGCACTACGTTAGTCCCTCAATTTGGGCGTGGCGCGCCGGACGTATCAAGACCGTCAAAGAGGCGACCGATCGAGTACTTTGCATTTTGCCGTTCGAGAAAAAACTGTACGACGAGCAGGGCATCGATGCGGTGTTCGTGGGGCATCCCAAAGCTGACAGTCTTGCGACCGATATTGACGCGGAATCCGCGCGCAGAATGTTGAACCTGGATGGCAAGACAGTCGTCGCCGTGTTGCCCGGTAGTCGTACCAGTGAGGTTAAGCGGCTCGGTCCGATATTCGCGGCAGCGGCAGCATTATTGAGTGCCGAGAACGACAATCTTCGTTTTGTCACTCCTGTAGCCACTGCAAAACTTCGACCCCTGATTGAACAACAGTTGGAGGACGCAGGTGTCCGGGATGTATTTAAGCTAATAGATGGCGACTCGATTGAGGCAATGTCGGCCGCCGAGGTTGTATTGCTGGCGTCAGGGACCGCGGCTCTGGAATCTGCGTTGCTCTGCAAGCCAACAATTGCCGCCTACAGGATTGCGGAAGTTTCGGCTCGAATAATCCAAATATTCAAGCTGATCAAGGCTCCGTACTACACACTGCCCAATCTCCTGACCGATAAGCCGCTGGTCCCCGAGTTGATTCAGTGGGAGGTCACGCCGCAGGCGGTTGCCGCGGAAGTGTACGCAATGCTGAATGATGACCAACGGCGGGCGGAGATCAGCCGCGAGTTTGCTAAACTGCGTACCGAACTTGCGCTAGATGCGGACCAAAGAGCCGCCGATGCCGTAATAGATCTCGCCAGACATGATTCAGCCACAACTATTTAATTCAGATGGCCCTGTTGCAGGGGTCGATGAAGCCGGACGAGGCCCCCTGGCAGGGCCTGTCGTCGCTGCGGCCGTGATCCTTGATCCGGCCCGACCGATCGCCGGCCTCGCAGATTCGAAAAAGCTTAGCCCCGCACGGCGTGATCATTTAGCAGGAGAGATCAGAGCATGCGCAGTCGCGTGGGCGGTTGCCTGGTCAGATCCGGCCGAGATCGATGCGATCAATATATTGGCGGCAACCATGCTCGCCATGCGCCGGGCAATTTTAGGTCTTAGCGTTACGCCGACTGCAGTGCAGGTCGACGGAAATCGTCTGCCGAACCTAAAATTTGATTCGACACACATCAAAGGCGAAGCGATCGTCGGTGGCGACGACAAGATTGCTGCCATTAGTGCAGCATCTATCATTGCGAAAACAACCCGTGATCAGATCATGATCGACATCGACCATTTGTACCCGAACTATGAATTTGCACGACACAAGGGTTATGGCACTGAGGTGCATCGGCAGAGATTGCAGGACTTCGGTCCGTGCGAACACCACAGACGCAGCTTCGCGCCCGTAAGGATGGCGCTGTGAGCGATACGCCGTTCGTGCACTTGCACGTGCATACCGAGTTTTCTCTGGTCGATAGCACCGTACGAATTCCTGCATTGATGCAGCATTGTGCGGCTGACGGCATGCCGGCGGTCGCGATGACCGATCAAAACAATTTGTTCGGCATGGTGAAGTTCTACAAGAAAGCCATGGCAGCGGGCATTAAGCCAATCATCGGCGTTGACCTTCACATTAGTAATGAGGACGAGCCGGATCGTCCGTCGCATCTCATCTTGTTGTGTCAAAACAATACGGGCTATCGAAATTTAACGCGCCTGGTTTCACGCACTTATCGCGAAGGGCAGATTCGCGGTGAACCACAGGCGCGTCGTGAGTGGTTGAATCAGGAGACCTGCGAAGGATTGATAGCGCTTTCCGCTGGCATGCACGGTGATATCGGCCGCGCATTGTTGAATGATCATGCGGACGATGCGAAGCGACTGCTGGACGGTTGGCGGTCTATATTCGGTGATCGCTTCTACCTCGAATTAATTCGAACCGGTCGCAGCGGCGAAGAGGAATGCGTTCAGGCAAGTCTGCAACTTGCAGTCGCAGAAAATATTGCGGTCGTCGCCAGTAATGATGTGCGCTTTATAAGTCGTGATGATTTCAATTCTCACGAGGCTCGAGTTTGCATCCAACAAGGGCGCGGCTTGTCAGACCCCGATCGACCCCGAAACCACAGCGAGAATCAGTACTTGCGCAGTTCAGCGAAGATGACTGAACTGTTTGCCGACGTGCCGTCCGCGCTTGAAAACACCGTCGAAATTGCACGTCGCTGCAATCTCGACCTCAAGCTTGGCCATAGTGTGTTGCCGGCATTTCCAGTGCCGAAGGGGCAAACGGAATCCGATTTTCTCGGTGCCGAAGCGGAACGTGGACTGCAGGGCAAGCTGGAAGAGATCTACAAGCACAACTTAACGCCCGACAAAGAACGTGCCGCACTCAGCGCGCCGTATTTCGAGCGTCTTAAAATCGAACTCGGCGTGATTACTGGCATGGGTTTTCCTGGCTACTTTCTTATTGTTGCGGACTTCATTCGGTGGTCGAGGGAAAACGAGATACCAGTAGGTCCTGGTCGCGGCTCCGGTGCAGGCTCGCTGGTCGCGTGGGTGCTTGGCATTACGGATCTTGATCCGCTACACCACGATCTTCTGTTCGAACGTTTCCTGAATCCGGATCGCGTGTCGATGCCTGACTTCGATGTCGACTTCTGTATGGAAGGTCGTGACCGAGTCATCGACTATGTGGCAGAGCGCTACGGCCGTGATCAGGTAGCGCAGATCATCACCTTTGGCACGATGGCGGCAAAGGCAGTTATTCGTGATACGGGCCGAGTGCTCGGCCAGCCCTACGGATTCGTGGATCGCATCGCCAAACTGGTGCCGTTCGACATCGGCATTACTCTCGAAAAGGCGCTTGAGCAGTCGGATGAGCTCGCGACCCTGTATCGCGATGACGAAGAAGTCGCCGCGATGATTGATTTGGCGAGATCACTGGAGGGTATCGCACGCAACGCCGGCAAACATGCGGGTGGTGTAGTGATCGCACCGGGACAGCTAACTGATTTCACCGCCCTGTACTGTGAAGAAGGCAGTAGTCAGATCATCACGCAGTTGGACAAGGATGACGTCGAAGCGGTCGGTCTTGTGAAGTTCGACTTTCTGGGTCTCAAGACGCTCACGATCATCGACTGGGCGGAACGGATCATTAACAAGACCTTTCCGGATCAGCATTTCGACATCAACGACATTCCCGAGAACGATGGCAAGACTTTTGAGCTACTGCGTAGCACTCAAACTACCGCGGTATTTCAGCTCGAGTCCAGCGGCATGCGCGACCTCATCAAACGCATGCGACCTGATCGTTTTGATGACCTGATTGCATTGGTCGCGCTATTTCGTCCTGGGCCTTTGCAGTCAGGCATGGTTGACGACTACATCACGCGCAGGCATTCGCAAAATCAGGGCGAAATTGATTATTTTCACCCGGACCTGAAACCGCTGCTTGAAGACACCTACGGCGTGATCTTGTACCAGGAACAAGTGATGCAGATCGCGCAGCTGCTCGCAGGATATACCTTGGGCAGTGCAGACCTGTTACGGCGCGCGATGGGCAAGAAGAAACCCGAGGAGATGGCGAAGCAGCGCGAGATTTTCATGTCGGGTGCGACCGAGCGCGGCGTTGCCGAGCATACAGCTACTCGCATATTCGATCTCATGGAGAAGTTTGCGGCTTACGGCTTTAACAAGTCTCACTCCGCTGCGTACGCCGTGCTGGCGTATCAAACGGCATATCTCAAAGCGCATTATCCAGCAGCTTTTATGGCAGCAGTGATGAGTGCCGATCTCGATAACACGGATCGACTCGTGACGCTCAAGGACGACTGCCGCAAACAAAAACTTGCTTTACTGGCACCGAATATCAATCGCTCCGCGTATACGTTTAGTGTCGCGGACGAGAAACAAATTTTGTACGGCCTTGGCGCGATCAAGGGTGTTGGCAAGGCAGCGGTAGAGGCTATCGTATCTGAACGCGATAAAAACGGGCCGTACTCCGGCTTGATCGAATTTTGTCGCCGCGTCGATCACGACAAGATCAACAAGCGCGCATTGCTGGCCATGATTAAGTCCGGTGCAATGGATAGCTTCGGTCAATCGCGATGCGGGCTCAGCGAACAACTCGAAGAAGCGATGGCGAGCGCAGATCAGGAAGCGCGTGCGAAAGCGGCAGGGCAGAACGATATGTTCGGTCTTGATGCGCCGACGGTAGTCGACGACGATCCTGCCATCGTAGCGGTCCCTGAGTGGCCGGAGCGTGAATTTCTTAATTACGAGAAAGAAGCTCTCGGTTTGTATCTCGCCGGACATCCTTTCGACGCAGTGCGAATAGACGCGATGTATTTTGTGGATGGCAAACTCGCTGACCTGATCGCCGAACCGGCGCCGCAGAATACCAAGGGCGAGCGTGACTACGCCCAGTCTCGTCGCGAAGTAACCGTTGCCGGGTTAGTGTCTGATGTACGCAAGCGCGGCAATCGCGTCAGTGTCGTTTTGGATGATGACACCGCACGCATGGAAGTCAGCTTGTTCAGCGAAGCGTTCCAGGAGTTTCAGCACTTGTTGGCTAAAGACGAGATCGTTGTGATCAGCGGACCGCTTCGCTACGACGATTTCCAGGGTGGCTGGACCGTCAACGTCAAAAATGTTCTGCATATTGATCGCGTCATTGAGTCGCGGGCCAAGGGGATGGTGTTGAGCCTGGCGCCCAATGGACAGGGACAGGCGTTGCTGGTGAAGCTTCACGATGCGCTATTGCCGTTTCGAGATGGCAGTTGTGGTGTGGTGGTGCAGTACACGGGCAGTACCGCGGCTGCGCGTCTGGATTTCGGGCCGGAGTGGGCGGTTAGGCCAAGTCGGGAATTACGCGATAAGTTAGGCGAGCTCCTCGGCTCCAAGAATGTCCGCTTGCTCTACGCACCGGGCCGGGAAATAATGTAGAGTCCTTCTTCGGGGCACGGATCGTTAGAACGTATGGACCTAAAATTCCTAGAATTTGAACAACCTATCGCAGAACTCGAAGCTAAAATCGAGGAGCTGCGCTTCGTCGGTGACGATTCCGAGATCAATATCAATGAGGAAGTCGCGCGCCTCAAAGCGAAGAGCGAAACACTCACCAAGAGCATTTTCGCCAAACTCAGCGCTTGGCAGATCGCCCAGGTCGCGCGTCACCCGATGCGCCCCTATACGCAGGATTACATCGACCTGATCGTTTCGGATT